>JBBAKZ010000205.1:0-3887 GCA_040403275.1 Arcicella sp.
ATCACGAAAGATATGACTGGGGCGGAGATTTACGGAACGATATTCACCTTTGCTGAATCACCAACCGAAAAAGGGAATTTCTGGACAGGTTCGGATGATGGCTTAGTTCATGTCTCAAAAGATGGCGGTAAAAAGTGGGATAATATTTCTTTACCTACTTCACAATTGCCCGAATTTAGTTTAATTAATCTAATTTCTCCTTCTGAATTTGATAAGGGAAAAGCTTATTTGGCTGCCACAAAGTACATGTTTGGCGATAGAAAACCGTATTTGTTTAAAACTTCCGATTACGGAAAAACTTGGACAAAAATTACGAATGGTATTCCATCGGATGAATATTGTAGAGTAGTTCGTGAAGACCCAAATAAGAAAGGTTTGTTGTATGCAGGAACCGAGAGAGGTATTTATGTTTCTTTTACGGATGGAGATACTTGGCAAAAATTGAATTTGAATTTACCCCAAACGCCAATCAGAGATTTACAAATTCAAAAGCGTGAAAAGGATTTAGTCGTTGCTACGCACGGGCGTTCTTTCTGGATTATGGATGATGTTTCGCCTTTACACGAAATAATGGATGGTATGGTAAAAAGCAGCACTCATTTATTCAAACCACGTGCTTCTTATTTAATGAATGGTGGTGCAAGACCTAATCGTCCTGATGCGGATGCGGGTGAAAATGTGCCTTTAGGCGTACAAGTAAGATATTATTTAGCGAAAAAACCGAGCAAAGAGCTGAAATTACAATTCTTAACGGAGAAAGGAGATACCATCATCACTTATTCCAATATTAACGATAAAAAAGGACAAGCCATTAAAGTTTCAAAAGATTTTTTTGAAGATGATAAACAGCCAAGACCAGAAGCAATTTCGGCGAATGCGGGGATGAATAATTTTATCTGGAATTTCAGCTATCCTGATGCGGTAGAGGTTGAAGGAACGAACGTTATGTGGGCTGGAAGCATTGCTGGAGCCGTTGCAACCCCTGGCATGTATAAAGTTAGATTGATTGAAGACAAGGTATTATTATCAGAACAAACGTTTGAAATCAAAAAAGACCCACGCTTGAAAGTTAGCGATGAAGACTTAAAAGCACAATTTGATTTAGTGCAAAAAGTGAATAAAAAAGTAAGTGAATGTCATACTGCAATAAATCAAATTCGAAAAATTAAATCTTCGGTAAGTGGGTATTTAGGTGCTTTGAAAGATACTGCTTTGGTAGCTAAATTAAAGAAAATAGCTAAACCAATGATTGATTCATTGGATGTAATTGAGGCTTCTTTGATGCAAACAAAAGCAAAAGCCCCTCAAGATGTGTTGGCGTATCCGATTAGATTAAACGATAAAATGGCTGGTGTTGCCAGATATGCAATGTCGGATGGATTCGGGAAACCTAATACACAACATTATGCGGTTTATGAAGATTTGGCCGTTAGAATTGATAAAGTCATTGCCCGTTACAAAGCAATTAAAAATACAAAAGTGCCTGAGTTCAATGACTTGGTGAACAAGGAAAAAATCCAAGCGATTGTTTTGGATGAGAAAGGGAAGTAAGTATTTTTTGTTTTAGGTTTTATTGATGGCATCACTCAAAGTGATGCCATCAATTTTTATATCACTTTCCATGAAAAGCTATACAAAATTCCTATCCACGTTCGTATCTTTCCAACATCTTGAATTAGATGATTCTATCACCGCCTCACACACTTTTTGCGTTTGTAATGCTTCTTTGAACGTCGGAGAACAATTTTCTCCTGTTTCTAAACTTTTCAAAAAATCTGCTACTTGATGCACAAAACTGTGTTCATAGCCTATGCCCAAGCCCGGAACCCACCATTTATCCATGTAAGGTTGGTCGCCATCGGTCACGTGAATTGACCGCCAACCTCGAATAATTGACTCATCACGATGATCGAAATATTCAAGTCGATTCAAATCGTGTAAATCCCAACGAATAGAAGCGTCAGCACCGTTTATTTCAAAAGTATAAAGCGCTTTATGTCCTCGGGCGTAACGAGTGGATTCAAACAATCCCAAGGAACCGTTTTCAAAATGGCAGTGAAAAATACATGCATCATCAATACCAACGGGTTGAACTTTACCCGTCAGTTGGTGCATTCTTTCTTTAATAAACGTTTCTGTAACGGCTGAAACATCTTTAATAGCTCCATTTAACCACATGGCCGTATCGATGCAATGAGCCAACAAATCGCCCGTAACGCCTGAACCCGCTGAATCAATGTCCATACGCCAGAGTCCTTCGCCCCCTTGAGGCAAATCGGCACTCATCGTCCAATCTTGTAAAAAATTGGCACGGTAATGATAAATTTTACCCAATTTTCCTGAATCAATAAGTTGTTTTGCTAAAGAAACGGCAGGAATTCTACGGTAATTATACCAAACGGTAGAATTTACACCGGCTAATTCAATGGCTTCAACCATTTTTTCACCTTCGGCCAAATTGCGTGAGAGCGGTTTTTCACACAAAATCATTTTGCCGGCTGCTGCGGCGGCAAGTGCTATTTCAGCATGGGTATCATTTGGCGTACATATATCAATGGCATCTATATCGTTTCTAGCAATTAGTGTTTTCCAATCGGTTTCAAAGGATTCATAGCCCCATTGCTCGGCAAATGCTTGCACTTTCTCCTCGTTTCGAGAACATACCGCTTTTAAAACGGGTGTGAATGCTAAATCAGGGAAAAAATTAGCTACTCGATTATAACCATTGGAATGCGTTCTTCCCATAAAACCGGTTCCAATTAACCCTATTCTTATTTCTTTCTTTTGTTTCATTTCTCAAAAAATTTATCGATTTATGCCTCGTACCAACCGTGTTGTTTACGAACGTTTATCATCGTTGATAAAATGTCATTCCAAGTTTTGGGTTGGGTCATCACTTCATTGGCGAACATACAGCCATCCCAACAAATGTGTTTGAAAGCTTTTGTTAAATCACCCTTTTCGTCTCGTAGCCAATATCCTGCATCGTGAACAATATCCAATTTTCCATTCGGGTCGTTAGCCAAGCAATGCCTGCCAGTTTTATCGTGAGAACCAGTTCCGTGAACTGTTCCATCATTTTGAGCTACGTGAAAATCAATCGTCCAAGGACGTAATTCTTTGGTAAGTTTAATTAATCCTTCGTTCAAAGCGTGTCTATCATCCCACTGAAAATCGATGGGGAGAATTCTGTCATCGGGGGCATTATATCCTAATAAATAAAGAAAAGTATGCGACATATCCGCTTGAAAGCCAATATTAGGACGATTTACCGCTTCTAGGGTATCAAGCATGGTTCGCCAACTGTGCATTCCACCCCAACAAATTTCGCCTTCGGCAGCCAATTTTTCGCCATAACCTGCCGCAACATCGCAGGCTTCTTGAAAAGTTTGGGCTATTAATTTTGTATTTCCAAGCGGGTCATTTGCCCAATTTTGAGGGCTACTGGCCGAATCAATTCTCACAATTCCGTGGGGGCGAATACCCATTTCACGCAATTTTTGTCCGATTTGACAAGATTTTTTAACCATTTCCACAAATTGAGTTCGTTCTTCTTTATTTCCCATGGCGGGACCACCCCAAATCGGTGCGACCAAACTACCAATTTGTAGATTGTGTTTTGCTACTTTATCGGCTAATTTTTTTATTGCATCATCGGAAGTATCAAGGTCATAATGTGGGTCGAAAAGTCCGATATCGACGCCATCAAATTTAATGCCATCGACCTCAGCGGCTGAAGTCATTTCGAGCATAGTCTCGAATGAAATAGGAGGTTCAGAATCAGCACCTTTACCTACAATTCCTGGCCAAGTAGCATTATGAAGTTTCGGATAATTATTTTCTTGCATGATGTTAAGATGGTTTATGTTTAAGAATTAGTTGTGGCT
>JBBAKZ010000205.1:3897-6195 GCA_040403275.1 Arcicella sp.
GGCTATCAGCGGTTAGCTTGAGAATTAGGAAAGCTCGTACCTTTTTGAGCTAATTGCTAAAAGCCCATAGCCAATTAGATTACTAAATCTGGATTTTTGGGACCAAAATGTTTGAGCATGACGATAGGATCGGCGGATGAATGATTAGTTATTTTCACGCCTTCGATGGCCGCTTTTTCGGTAATGAAAAATTCATCGTTGGTTAATTGGCCGTATCGAATCAGTGAAGGCGTTTCAATATCCCAAACGCCCATTTTTCCGTGTCCTTGCATCATAATAATTCCGTACGCAGCACTATCTTTGATAATTACCGTTTTGCCCGGTTGAATGGTTAATTCCTTGGCTGAAAATGCCTCTGAACGGTAGCAAATCCAATTCTCAACATAGCCCTCAGCCTCCATTTCTGCTATGGCTTTTACGGGTTTTGGCGCCATAAAACGGGTTTCTAGTATATTTGGATTGGTGTTTAATTCCCAATCAATTACTTCCATTAATTGGTCATAATCGCCGATTCTGTCTGGTGGAGTGCCATTCCATAATAATTCTTCGGGAATAATTGCTTCATTTACCAAAGATTGATACATGGCAAAAACATCGGAGGCTTTTTGCGGCTCGTAAGTACACATACTTCCCGGGGCGTGCAACATTCCTGGGGGAACATCCCAACCAGTGCCTGGCTCTAAACGAAAAGCTTGGGAATAATTTGTGAGTTTATTATCGCCCTTTGTGAAATTTATCAAGCACTCTTTTATTTGTTCTTTGGTTGTTCCCGGTGCAATGCCGAAGAAAGTATAAGGAAAATCTCCCCCATGATTATTTAATTGCGGTGGAAAATAATAGGCTTCTGGTTTACCGAGTTGCCCAATTTTAGCAGCGTGTTCGTCATTATGGTGAATATGGTGCGGGAGAGGGCCCATATTGTCAAAGAATTTAGAATACATGGCCCAGCTTTTGTACTCATCCCAAAGTCTATTCCCGATGATTTCTCCTTTCAATTCATCAATAGCATCTTTTAGAAGTACTCGTTCTTCGGTATCACCATCAATAAAAATGATAAAACTTAAACCTTCATTTTCACCCGTTAAAGGTCCGTTTTTTGCGGGTGTAGTGGAGGATAACCAACGCTCATCAATGCCTCCACGAACACCTCCCAATATATAATAATCGTCGGGATGCAGTTTTATTCTTCGCCCCGGAACGCAAAATGAGCGTGGAACCCAAGTGGGGGCTAATCGTAAAATGCCTTCTCCTTGGGCTAAGGCTTTTTGAGCTATACTTAAATTTGACATAGTTTATGTTGGTTTGACAATTTATGGGAATACTTATTTTTACAATTTTATGAAACAGTTAAGGTTAAATCAAAAGAACGGCTTTCATTCGGCGCTAATAAAATGAGTTCATTGTTTTCTCTTGCCTTTGCTTGTCCGATTGGGTGATTTGTGCCTGGTTCCAAGCCCGTTACGTATTCATTTTTTCCCCAATGTTGCCAGTTTGTTAGCGTGGGCAATTGTTCTTTGTGGAAGTTTAATTCAACCTTTAATCCAATTTTAGGGTTAAACAATCCGCAACTGCACCTACCTTCATCATCTGTAACAGGGTCAATTAAAACTACTTCCTCTCCCGAACCCAAATGGTTATCAATGGGAGGGGGACACCTTTTAAAATCATTACCTTCTTTGAAAATTTGGGCTTTTTCTTCGCCAAATCGAGGTTTCCAAGTGCCTTCCCATAAAATTTCAGTTCCTTCATCTATCAATGGATATCCAAAATTGAAATGGTAAAGAATCATGAGCGGAGCGGGCGTATTTCCGTAATTAACTACCTCATCGTGAATCCGAATATTTGCCTCACCCAGAGTACTAGAAATAGTTCTTCGTAAAGCTAAACTTGGTCCAAAAATCCTTGATTCTCGAATAATTCCGGTAATACTCATTTCCATTTTGCCCATCCGAGGGTCGGGCTGAAGGATGGATTCTATTTCGGCGGGAATATTTGAAATATGGCCATGAATTCCTCTTTCTCCGTATTTGTCAGATTCGGGTCCACCCACGTGTGTAAGCCCACAAGTCGTTAAAAGTCCCCCATTGAAAGTTCTTAACCAATCAATTCCTTTGTCTGAAAATGGTTGGGGTGCAGTAATTCCATTGTGGCTCAACCACGCTAAACTATACTGATTATGAAAAGCATCAGAAATGTCCATTGCTCTGTCTATCTGAACTTTATACCGCAGACCGGTGCCCGTGTTTATCCACGCAATTCGATTTCCACGACCTGAGCCGTTGTCCAGAATTGAAGTTT
>JBBAKZ010000206.1:0-1557 GCA_040403275.1 Arcicella sp.
TGTCCTCCTAATTTCTGAAAAATTTTGGTTTGCCATTCGTTATTTGGTGTAATAATTTCATAAGATGCTAGTCCAAATCCTGCTTTTATTGGCATTGAATCCATGGCATCTTTATAACGGTAACGCAGCTCAATCGTATTATTCTCTTTGGGCGTTAATTGATATTGAAGCGTTGGGATATGCGTCGTTCTCAAATACATATCAAATATCGGCGATAGGTTTTTACCCGTTTTTTCGTTAAAATAGGCTATAATTTGCTCGGTCGTGACTTGGCTAATGTTGAATTTTGCTGCCAATCCTTTCAACGTTTCAAACCAAATTTTATCATCATTGACTACATGGCGGAGGGTATGCAACATCCACGTTCCCTTGTAATAAATATCAGAATCTGGCTGAGAATAATTTACCCCCAAGGGTCCTATCAATGGCTCTGTATTACGGATTCCTACTTTTTGCTTTTCTAAATATTTAATCGACCTCTCGTAACCTTGCGTACATTCCACGTACAATGCTTCCATGTAAGTCGTAAAAGATTCATGAATCCACATTTCAGCGTGGTCATTGCAACTCAATGAATTGCCAAAATACTCATGTCCAGATTCGTGAATGATGATAAAATCAAACCCAAATTCGTTGGTTTTATAATTATTGCCATACGCCACGGCACTTTGGTGTTCCATGCCCCAATAAGGCGTTTCTACTAAAGCATAACCATCTTTCCAAAATGGATATTTTCCGAAATACTTTTCGTAACAAGCCAACATGGGTTTCACTTGCTTAAAATGAGCTTTGGCTTTTTCTAAATTTGGTTTCAACACGTAAAAATCTAAATCTAATTTTTCTCCATCTCCAGCCGTGTATGCATCTTTAAAATTGGCATAATCAGCAATGTTTAAAGTAATATTATAATTATTAATGGGGTAACTCACAAACCATTCAAATTCGGTGTAGGACATTGATGGAGTATGATTGAGTTGTTTGTTTTCGGACAGAGCGAAATCGCTTTTTAATGCTTTTTTGCTTCGTAGATTACCGTTTGAAACGCAAGTCAATCCTGAAGGCACGGCACACGAAATTCTCACAGAATCAGGTTCGTCTGATAAATGGTCTTTGTTAGGAAACCATAAACTGGCACCCGTTCCTTCACAAGAAACCACAATCCAATCTTTACCATTCACTTCTTTTTTCCAAGTAAAACCGCCATCCCATGGTGGATTTTTAGCAATTTGAGGTTTTCCACGGTAGTCTATTTTGATAGTATACGCTGTACCTTTTTTCTGAATATCCGTAAAATTGATAAAAATGGCATTTCCTTCTCGACTATATTTCAAAGGTTTTTCTTGCTGAGAAATATTTACAATTTCCATATTTTCAAATAAATCTACCTGCATTTTTTTGAAATCAGCCGTAGATTTATAATAAATGGTATTGGAACCTTCAATACTTTGAGTGGTGGGAATAACCTTTAATTTAAGGTCATAAAAAGTTACATCATAACACGCTCGAATCGGCGAAAGTGTACCTCTGAGAGAATCTTGACGGGTAAATTGTGCCTTC
>JBBAKZ010000206.1:1567-2054 GCA_040403275.1 Arcicella sp.
TTGCAAAACTAAAAAGTAGTTGTAAGGCACCAAAAAAGATTGTTTGTGGATGAATTTTCATACACAAATTTACAAAAAATAGTGAAAAATGCTCAGTTATGTTTGCCCCTTTCTAAATTAAGACGGTATCTAGAATTTATCTAGTTTTTAATACTATTTTTTGGCCAAATCTTTATCGTGATTTTCCCAATATTATCGGTTGTGGTTGGTTATAATTCAATAAAAATGTCATTTGGAGTATATAATATTCCACAGAAGAAACAGCCACATGTTGCGCCGTAATCCTAATATCTTTTAATGTTAGATTTCTAGCTAATTTTTAATCAAGAAAATTTTAATCAAGCCAAACCTGAGAAGTAAAAATTAAAAACAAAAGATTCATTTCTATCAATTTCGTAAAATACTTATGATTAGGTACTTATCGACACAAATCTATCCTAAAAATTGAGTGTCGATTACCATTTTTTTGTGGTCATTATTTCTCAAA
>JBBAKZ010000206.1:2064-6143 GCA_040403275.1 Arcicella sp.
ACAAAACCATTTCTAAAAATAAGGTGTTAATTTTGGACAGCGAACATAAAAATAAATCCACTCCTTGAAAAAAGAAGAAAAAAGCGGTCAAATATTTGACGTACAAATACTTAAAAGAATTTACGATTTCCTCATGCCTTATCGATTGAGGTTTTGGTCACTAGTAACGCTTATCATGGTTTCTGCTTGCGTAGTGCCATTGAATCCACTATTAATAAGATATACGATTGATAATTACATCGCACAAGGCAATTATCCGAAACTCGCCATGATGCTTTTGCTCATGATAAGTGTGTTGATATTGCAAGGATTTTTGCAGTTTGTTAGTGCTTATACAGCGGGCTGGTTGGGACAAACTGTTATCCGTGATATTCGGGTAAAACTCTATGCAAAAATCCTGAAATTACGTTTGAAATTCTTTGACGATACGCCCATTGGTCGTTTAGTTACTCGTACTGTTTCGGATATTGAAACGCTGAATGACGTGTTTTCAGATGGTTTGGCGGCCATAGCGGGAGATATTTTACAATTATTTATTATTTTCGGCGTGATGTTTTATACCGATTGGCGCTTGACTTTGATAACCCTTTCTACGGTTCCTTTCATGGTTGTTTCTACGTATTTTTTTAAGGAATATATCAAAAAATCTTTCAATGAAGTACGTTTGGCGGTGGCAAATCTCAACTCCTTCGTGCAGGAACACATTACGGGCATGAATATCGTCCAAATATTCAATGCGGAGAAATTGGAATATTCTAAATTCCTGAAAATCAACGAAGTACATCGTGATGCCAATATCCGTTCCATTGGTGCCTATTCAATTTATTATCCCGTAGCCGATGTGATTTTAGCGGCAGGAACGGGTTTAATTGTCTGGTTTGGCTCAAAACAAATTCTTCATAACGACATCACTTTAGGCACGCTCACGGCTTTCATCATGTTTATGAATTTGTTTTTTCGCCCCATCCGTTTCCTAGCCGACCGTTTCAATACCTTACAAATGGGAATTGTTTCAACCGAAAGGATTTTGAAATTATTGGATTCCGATGATTATTCGGTAAATGATGGCAATATCAAGGCAAATTTAAAAGGAGATGTGAAATTTGAAAACGTTTGGTTTGCCTATAATGACGAAGAATATGTGTTGAAAAATATCTCCTTCGAAGTAAAAGAAGGTGAAACCATTGCTTTAGTAGGAGCAACCGGAGCGGGAAAATCTTCCACGGTAAATCTCTTGAGCCGGTTTTATGATATCAATAAAGGGAGAATTTTAATTGATCACATCGACCTGCAAGCATATGAATTAAATAGCCTTCGGAAACAAATTGGCGTGGTTTTACAAGACGTTTTCTTGTTTTCGGATACCATTGAATATAACATTACTTTGGGCGACAGTAATATTTCCAGAGAAACAGTCATGGAAGCCGCAAAATTGGTGGGAGCTCATGAATTTATCGAAAGATTGCCCAATGGCTACGATTATAATGTGATGGAACGTGGCGCAACCCTTTCCGTCGGCCAACGCCAATTGATTTCCTTTGTGCGAGCTTTGGTGCATAATCCGAAAGTCATTGTCTTGGATGAGGCAACATCATCCGTGGATACTGAAACGGAAGAAATGATACAAAATGCCATTGCAAAATTGATGAAAGGACGGACGGCAATTGTCATTGCCCACCGACTTTCAACGATTCAAAATGCGCATAAAATTTTAGTTTTAGACAAAGGCGAAATCAAAGAATCGGGTACGCACGATGAGCTTTTAAATAAAGAAGGTTGGTACGCTGATCTGCACAGTATGCAGTTTGTGTAGTCATTTGTGATTGAGTGATTGGTGAATTGTGAATTAATCGTCCATCCAAAAATCATTAAATCATAATTCACTAAATCATAAATGAACCAAGAAATTATTAATCAATACGGAAATCAATTAAGAATTCGGGTATGTGGAATATGTTTGCAAGAAGGTAAAATTCTCTTAATAAATCATTCGGGCATGAATGAAAGCGGAGAATTTTGGTCGCCCCCGGGTGGAGGTTTACAATTTGGTGAAACCATTGAAGCGTGTTTGAAACGAGAGTTTTTGGAAGAAACTAACACGGTAATTTCAGTAGGGAAATTTCTCAAAATCAATGAATTTGTAAAAACACCACTTCACGCCATTGAGTTATTTTATGAAGTAAAAATTGTATCAGGCGAAATTGAAATTGGCTTCGACCCTGAAATGGAAGAACAGATTATTAAGGACGTAAAATGGCTAAGTTTTGTGGAGGTTTTGGACAAAGAGGAGGGGAGATTTGCCACGGCTTTATCGGAAATTGCTTCACTTTTTTTGGAATTAAGTAGTGGTTAGGATTTAGGCATTTGGATTTAGCCAAATAACCATCTGAAATTCAATTAATTACATCACAATAAAACGTCGTTTAAAAATGTTCAGCTACTTATAAAACGCTTGGGCAAAAACTTTCAAGTCTTTTTCATCATTCCAAGCTCACACCGATTTGTAATCGGTGTGGTAACGCTCTTGCGTTTTTAAGGCAAAATAAATACCTCAAAGACGCAAGACCAAACGAGGCTGATTACAAATCAGGGTCAGCGAGTCTTAAATTTAACAACATTCAAGTCGCTGAATGGTAAACACGATATTATTAACTGTTAAGTGATACAAAGCAGGAACCGAAGTTTGATTGAAAATATCTGTTAAAGTAATTTTTATTACATATTTGCCGTTATTCAAATGATAATTTATAGTAGCACTTCTTTTTTCTGGCAACGTATATTCTTCAGTTTTTACGATATTATTCATTTCATCAATTATTTCAATTTTTGCAATTAATTGGGGTGATTTATATTCATCAACAGTCCAGCTTACGTTGGTTATATCGTTACTATATGTAGCATTGGTAGAAATAATACTTCCTAAAGTCAAATTTGGTGACGTTCCTTGATTGGCTTGAGAAGGAAGGTTTAAAGACCTTCCGTTGTTGAAGCTAGCAGAAGGCGTTGTGTTTCCTCCATGTTGCATAACATAAGCATTTTCGGTGTAGTCGTATTCAGCGTTAAAGCTATTGTGATAGATACCGTTTCTTTGAATGTCGGCGGAGCCATCATTAGCACTAAAATAGGCGCTTGTATTTTTTTCCCATATTCCATTTAGATTTAAGTTCCAACAGTCTTTATAAAATGCTTTTCTTATCTGCCTTCCGTCCGACGAAGTGCCATATCCATACCAATTTTCCATAAAGGCATCGTTAGTTGCTGCCAAAAACACATTTGGGTCTGGAATTGAAAGCGTAGCAGTATGAAACCATTTCCCAGTTGAAACATTGTTTATAAAAGTAGCGATGTAAAGTTTTCCGTTTGATTTCCAAGACCTTTGAACCAAATTGTACCAAGTATTAAGTTCCCAATTGTAAGGATTTATAGTTTTCCAACCGTCACCTTCACCGCCAAACCGGCTTACGAAAGTTGTTGAGTGATAATAATCAACTGAAGAATAAATGCTAGCCAGAGTATTTACATCTCATAAAGATGATATTAAGATTATTGGACTATCGTAGGCGATATCTGAGGTTTGCTGTAATCCTGCATATCCATTCGTAAACGAATTCACTTCAAAATATGAATTATCCGCTGATTGAGCAATTTTAATTTTTTGCATTTTTAAAATTGCGTCAGCAGAACGAAAGTAGTAGGTTAAATGCATTGACGGAGCAGCATTTTCTTGCGCAAACGTGTTTGAAGCAATGAAACACATCATAATTAGTGATAATTCAACTTTTCTTAGCATTGTAATTTAGTTTAAAGATAGATTTAATAGATAACGTCAAAGCACTTTTCTTATTTTTTGAGGTCGGTTAAGAATTCCTTTTCTTGCTTTCGGAAGTACGCTGACTCTTTAACCAATTTACCTGCTCCAGTGCTTCCTTTAAAGTAAAGTCAATTGATTGGATAGCATTTCCATGGATAAATCGCCCTTTCCTGAAATGACATTTTGTAGTTTAAATTTCATTAATTTTATAACCCAATTAGTGATAGGGATAAAAATAAAGAGATTCTCTATGAAAACCAACAAAGCC
>JBBAKZ010000207.1:0-6096 GCA_040403275.1 Arcicella sp.
AAATGATTATGCCAGGAACCGTTGGTAAACATGGTGGATACGGATTAGTAGAATTTGGAATGGTTGCGATGTTTGCCTCAGCATTTGTCTATATTGTTTCAAGCCAATTAACCAAAGCATCTTTAGTAGCGAAGAATCATCCGTTCTTGGAAGAAGCACTTCATCACGATATTTAGGAATTGAGCGTTTATTGGAAAGCTTTCAATAATTTTCTATAAAAATGTAAGTAGTTAAAAACATTTCTATTCAACATTTTTTTATACTAAGAGTAAGTAATTTACTACTTGCCATACGCAACAAGTAGTTTTACAAAATAGAATTTATAACCAAAAAATTAGCTAATAAAATGACATATTTAATAGGTCTTTTGTCGGTAATATTCTTAGCCTTGGCAATCATGATTGTCAACAAGAGTATGACTCTATCGAAAGGAATCAAAGGAGTTCAAGAAGACACTGATTCACCAGTAGATAGTGCCAATAACATAAATGCCATCGGATTCCTTGTGTTCTTAGTGTTGGGATCAATTGGTGCAACTTGGTCATTCCTACATTCAAAACCAGATTTATTACCAGTAGCTGCTTCAGACCATGGTTTAATTACCGACAGAATGTTCTGGATATCAATGGGTGTAATTACTTTTGCGTTTTTTGTAACAAATGCGTTGCTATTCATTTTTCCATTTTTGTATCGTTATAAAAAAGGAAGAGTTGCGGCATTTTACCCGGTAAATCATAAAATAGAACTTATTTGGACGGTAGTTCCAGCGGTTGTAATGGCTGTTTTGGTATTTTCAGGATGGAGAACTTGGAGAGACATTACTGCACAAGCGCCTGATAATGCGGTGGTTATTGAATTAACGGGTCACCAATTTGGATGGTATGTACGTTACTCAGGAAACGATGATCAAAAGTTAGGAAATCATAATTACAAGTTAATTAATGAAACGAATTCTTTGGGTATGGATTTTACGGATGAACATTGCTTTGACGATTTCACCGCTAACGAAATGCACTTACCAAAAGGCGTTCCAGTATTGCTGAAAATTAACGCACAAGATGTATTACATTCAGTTTATTTACCTTACCACCGTGTAAAAATGGATGCTGTACCTGGTATGCCAACGAAGTTCTGGTTTGTACCAAATAAGTCAACTGATGAAATGCGTTACATAACTGGTAATCCAGAATTTAACTTTAAACTTAATTGTACTGAAATTTGTGGTCGTGGTCACTTCGGGATGGCAATTACCGTTTTCGTGGATGAACCAGAAGAATATGCGGCTTGGTGTAAACAACAAAAACCATTTTTGACTCACAATCCTGACTACTTAGCAAAAGTACCAGAAAAATTAAAGTCAAAAGCACAGAAATACATTGAAGTAGCAGCTCCGGTAGCATCAGATAGTACGCAAGCAAGTGGTGCAACACCAGCAGCAGCAACTTCATTAAGATAAAATTTTAGCTATTCAACAAAGAATAAATTAACATAAATCATGGCAACTGAGACACTACACGCAATCGACACTCACGCACATTCACACGATGAGCATGAGCATCACGAGTTGGGCTTCGTTCAAAAGTATATCTTTTCAGAAGACCACAAGACAATTGCAAAACAATATTTGATTTCTGGTATCATCTGGGCGTTTTTCGGAGGTGCTATGTCAATCATCTTCCGTTTACAATTAGGATTTCCTAACATGGACTTAACTTGGTTAAAACCAATCTTAGGGCAATGGATTGTAGAAGGAAAACTAGAAAAAGAGTTTTATCTGGCACTTGTAACCATGCACGGTACCATTATGGTATTTTTTGTATTGACAGCAGGTCTATCCGGAACATTCTCCAATTTCTTGATTCCATTACAAATTGGCGCAAGAGATATGGCTTCTGGATTTATCAATATGTTATCATATTGGTTCTTCTTTGCAGCATCTGTGATTATGTTTGCTTCATTATTCATCGAAACGGGTCCTGCATCAGGTGGTTGGGTAATTTATCCACCATTGAGTGCTTTACCACAAGCAATGCCAGGTTCTGGTCTAGGTATGACTTTGTGGCTATCAAGTATGGCATTATTCATTGTTTCTCAGTTAATGGGAGGTATTAATTACATTTGTACAATTATCAACTTGCGTACACGTGGAATGTCCTTCACAAAACTGCCATTGACCATCTGGGCATTTTTCTTTACTGCTATTTTAGGTTTGTTATCTTTCCCAGTACTTTTATCTGCTGCATTGTTATTAATTTTTGACCGCAGTTTCGGAACATCATTTTATTTATCAGAAATTTATATCGGCGGAGAGGCTTTACCAAATATCGGTGGTTCAGCAATTTTATACCAACATTTATTTTGGTTTTTAGGACATCCAGAGGTTTATATCGTCCTATTACCAGCTTTGGGTATTACCTCAGAAATCATTGCTACCAACTCTCGCAAGCCTATCTTCGGATACCGTGCCATGATTGGTTCATTGATGGGAATTACCCTGCTTGCTTTCATCGTTTGGGCTCACCACATGTTTGTAACGGGCATGAATCCATTTTTAGGGTCAGTATTTATGTTCTTGACTTTAATTATTGCGGTTCCATCGGCAGTGAAATCATTTAACTATATCACAACCTTATGGAGAGGAAATATCATTTTCACACCAGCAATGTTGTTCTCAATAGGTTTAGTTTCGTTATTCATCTCAGGAGGTTTGACAGGTATTATTCTTGGTAACTCAGCCCTTGATATTAATTTACATGATACTTATTTTGTAGTAGCTCACTTTCACTTAGTGATGGGTGCAGCTTCTTTCTTCGGATTGATGGCTGGGGTTTACCATTGGTTCCCTAAAATGTTTGGTAGAATGATGAATAAAACCGCTGGTTATGTTCACTTCTGGGCAACATTCGTGGGTGTTTATTGTGTATTTTTCCCAATGCACTACATCGGTTTAGCTGGTTTCCCAAGACGTTATTATTCATTTACTGCACTTGGAAACGGCAGAATGGAAGCATTTGTTGACATGAACATGTTTATCTCAATTGCAGCAATTCTTACTTTCTCGGCACAAGCTATCTTTACGGTGAACTTTATTTATTCAATTTTCAAAGGTAAAAAAGCTCCTCAAAATCCTTGGAGTTCAAATACTTTAGAATGGACAACACCCGTAAATCCAGGACACGGAAACTGGGAAGGAGAAATTCCAGCTGTTTATCGTTGGCCGTATGATTATAGCAAACCAGGGTCAGCAACCGACTTCATTCCTCAAAACGTTCCCTATTCAGCAACGCCTGAATCGAACTTCCCAGAAGAAAATGAAGAAATGGCGAAAGAAAAAGAAATCGAAGGATTGTTAGACAGCCAAAATTCAGTTTACAATCACTAAGAAATAAATACCTCTAACTTTGAGAATATATTAACTAAGAAAAATCTGGTTAATATATTCTCAATTTTGTTTAAAGGGAATTTGAAGTTTAATTTTTTAAAGAAAAAATTAGTTGTTTCTATGTTCGATGTTAAGTTTTCGATGTTCATTATTAGTGTTTGAGCATTAAATTACCTACTTTTTTCGAACATCAAACATCGACAAACGAACATCAAGATTAATGCTATTCCGAAAACTAGGTATCGCCACAATTATAACCGTATATCTCTTAGTTTTAGCTGGAGGTATCGTACGGAGTACGGGTTCAGGAATGGGTTGCCCAGATTGGCCCAAGTGTTTTGGAATGTTAATTCCACCTACGGAAGCCAGTCAATTGCCCAAGAATTATCAACAAATTTATGCGGCAAAATTGCATGGAGAGGTTGAATTTAATGTTATTAAAACGTGGATAGAATACGCAAATCGTTTGCTGGGAGCCTTAACTGGAATTATCGTTGTTGCAACCTTTTTAGTTTCTTTTGCATATTGGAAAAAAGACAAAACAATTACCATTTTATCGTTTTTAGGCGTAGTATTAATTGGAGCAAATGGCGTATTAGGTAAATATGTAGTAGATTCTTTTCTAAAGCCTGGCGTTGTAACTTTACACATGTTATTAGCTATTTTAGTAATATTCGTATTATTGTATGCAATCGCAAGAGCATGGTCAAAAGTAATTAGCATTGAATATTTAGAGAACAAGTCATTTCTGAATAAAATATTAATTCTTGTGCTGATACTTTCAACTTCGCAAGTGCTTTTGGGTACGCAAGTACGGGAAGCGATTGATCAAGTAATTGCTAGTCCCATTTTTGGCTATAATCGTGAGACTTGGATTGAACAAATGGGTTTGCCATTTTATATACACCGCTCCTATTCCCTATTAATTTTGGGTTTACATATTTATCTAATTTGGCAACTCAGAAAGAGTATTCAACAACAAGGCATTATTTACAAATTCATGCAAGTGTTGGTTTTGATAATAATTATTGAAATTTTGTCAGGAACAATAATGGCGTATTTTGGTGTTCCTGCTTACATTCAGCCTATTCATTTGACTTTGGCAATCGTTTCACTTGGAATACAATTTGTAATTTTGCTTTTATTAAATTTTAAAAATGTAACACGGTTATCTCAATCGTGAAAAAAATGATTACGACAAACGAAAACATCTCAATTAACACCGTTGCAAAAGCAAAAGCTTATTACGAATTGTTGAAATTTAGACTTTCAGCTTTGGTAGCATTTTCAGGCGCTTTTGGCTATTCTTTAGCAGTTGATAGTATTGATTGGTGGAAATTATTTCTGATTAGCATTGGGGGTTTTTGTATCACAGGTGCTGCCAATATTGTCAACCAAATCAAGGAAATTGAATTGGATAAATTGATGAAACGCACGCAAAATCGCCCATTACCAACGGGTAGATTAAGTGTATATGAAGCATCAGTATTTTGCGTAGTTCTTTTTACAATTGCTACTTACATTCTATTCATTGAATTCAATTACAAAGCAGGTTTATTAGGCGTGCTTTCATTTCTTTTATATGGATTTGTTTATACCCCTTTGAAAAGAGTTGGACCGATTTCTGTATTTGTTGGAGCATTTCCCGGAGCATTTCCTCCCATGATTGGTTGGGTCGCTGCGACCGGTGCCTTTGGCTTAGAACCAGGAATCTTATTTGCGATACAATTCTTCTGGCAATTTCCTCATTTTTGGGCAATTGCATGGGTAGCGGATGAAGATTATCAACGTGCAGGATTCAAAATGTTGCCAAATAACGGACACAAAGATTTACGTACCGCAATCACGATGATGATTTATACAATTTTCCTTGTGCCTTGCGGATTTATCCCACATTTTTTGGGAATGACCGGTTTTAATTCAGCGGTTGTAGCGGTTATATGTGGCGTATTATTTTTATCACAAACTTTTTATTTAATGTCAAAACCCACGGATAAGGCAGCCCTAATGATGATGTTTGGTTCGTTTATTTACTTACCAATTGTACAGATTGCCTTTTTAATGGATAAAATATAAAACCATGACACCAGAACATTTAGTAAATTTAAATCTCGATGAGCCTGAAGAAACGCTCTCGATGAATCCTAAAAAATTCATGCTTTGGCTCGCCATTGTATCAATCTTAATGATGTTTGCCGGATGGACATCAGGTTACTTAGTGCGAAAAGCCGAAGGACGCTGGCATGAGTTTGAAATGCCAATAATTTTCTGGTATTCCACAGGAATATTGTTAATTAGCAGTATTTTCATGTTTTTCGCTGTAAGAGCCGCAAAAAATAACAATTTCAATACCCTAAAAATAGCAATATCTATTACTTTTGTATTCGGATTAGGATTTCTAACAACGCAAGTGCTGGGTTTTTCTGATTTAATAAAGAATCAACTGTATTTTGCGGGGAGTGACGTGGCAGCATCTTGGTTATATGCACTTATTGGCCTACACGCAGCCCACGTAATTTCAGGATTAGTTGTATTATTAATTTCTTTAGTTTCATCATTTAGATTTACGAACGAAAAGAAAAATCTCACCAGAATCCAGTTATGTGCTACTTATTGGCACTTTTTAGATATTCTCTGGTTATATTTGTTCTTATTTTTATATTTCAATAGATAGAGTAAAAGTTGAAAAAAGTAAGTTAATAATACAACTAATC
>JBBAKZ010000208.1:0-6066 GCA_040403275.1 Arcicella sp.
TGGATTACTCATGCTTTTTGGGGGGCTATTATTTTATATTTCTTCGTGGTATTCAGCTTATGAATTTTTATGTTTTCAGAGAGAATCTCAAGAAGCTGATGCAGTAAATTACCAAAACAATAAAATATCTATCGCCAATGACAAATTATTTAATCAAAACATTGCTAGCGTTTTAAAACAATCTTACGACAGAAAAATAAGTATATTTCCAAAAACTGACTTACAAAATGCCCTCGTTAATTTGGATAAAATAACCATAGAGAAGCCTGTTTTTCATTCAATCGTCATTCAAAAAGATTCATTGTTAGAATTCAATATTGCCAATTCTCATTACAGTACGATATATTATTTAACTAATTTCTCCTTACCGTACACGGGTGATGTCTATATCATCCTCAAATCTCCGCAAAATACCTTCATTAGTGCGACAAATCATCGCAGAAATAGTAAGGTCAACCTACTCAAAACTGGACAATTTTTTACCGACGGTTTTATGACAACGATTCCAACCGATGCTATGCCCAAAAATGAGTATCAAGTGGGTATTTTGCAAAACGCAAAAAATCAATTCATTTACCTGCCAACAAATTATAAGATTAGGACTAGGTGATGTTTCGGATTCTTAAATTTTTTCCTTCATTATTTTTTTTGTAAATTAGGGTTCTATTGTTCGTAAACGCAGTTTTACGAATGACCATTAAATAAAAAAAACAGAAGGAAGAAGCATATCAATGGAAAACAAAACCCAGCCAGAAGATTTAGAAGATAATATTATCAATTTACCCCCCGAAGATGGCCTACATGAACAAGTTGCCGTTGCAGGATTATACGAAAATTGGTTCCTCGAGTACGCATCTTATGTAATCTTAGAAAGAGCAGTTCCTGCCGTAGAAGACGGCCTCAAACCAGTACAAAGACGAATTCTGCATGCATTAAAAGAAATGGATGACGGTCGTTTTAATAAAGTTGCCAACGTAATCGGGCAAACCATGCAATATCACCCCCATGGCGATGCTTCCATAAATGATGCGATGGTAAACATGGGTCAGAAAGATTTAGTGTTTGACTGTCAAGGAAATTGGGGAGGTTATCGCACAGGTGATGGAGCTGCGGCGGCTCGTTATATTGAGGTTCGATTATCAAAATTTGCCTCAGACGTCATATTCAATCCACAAACAACCGAATGGCAGCTTTCTTATGATGGTCGCAAGCGTGAACCTGTTTCACTTCCCGTAAAATTTCCTTTGTTGCTCGCACATGGTGTGGAAGGAATTGCCGTAGGACTTTCGACGAAAATTATGCCTCATAATTTTGTCGAATTAATTGAAGCATCTATCAATGTCCTCAAGAATAAACCTTTCGAGTTATATCCAGATTTTCTTACGGGTGGCTACGTTGATGTTTCCAACTATCAAGATGGAAACCGTGGCGGTAGGATTCGAGTAAGAGCCAAAATTGAAGAATTTGACAAAAAGACATTGATTATCAAGGATATACCTTTTTCTACCACCACAACTAATTTGATTGAATCAATCATAAAAGCGAATGATAGTGGCAAAATTAAAATCAAAAAGGTAATTGATAACACGGCGAAAGATGTGGAAATTCAAGTTCAATTGGCCCCTGGTGTTTCACCCGATGTAACAATTGATGCGTTATACGCTTTTACCGATTGTGAGATTTCAATTTCTCCCAATGCTTGCGTTATTATTGCGGACAAACCACATTTTGTGGGCGTTACCGAAATTTTAAAAACTTGTACGCAACAAACCGTTCGTCTTCTAGAACGTGAATTGGAAATCCGAAGGGATGAATTGATGGAACGTTTATTATTCAGTTCGCTCGAAAAAATCTTCATAGAAAATAGAATTTATCGGGATATTGAAGAATGCGAAACGTTTGAAAAGGTAATAGAAACAGTTGATTTAGGTTTAACGCCTTACAAACCCCAATTTTATCGTGAAATTGTCGAGGAAGACATATTGAAGCTTTTGGAAATCAGAATCAAAAGAATTTCTAAATACGATTCATTCAAAGCGGATGAATTAATGAAAAGATTGCAAGATGAATTGGCAGAGGTGCTTGATAATTTGGCAAATATTATTCGTTATTCAATTGAATATTACAGAGAAATTTTGAAAAAACACGGCAAAGGTCGTCAACGTAGAACTGAAATTAAAAACTTTAATACTATCTCAGCTGCCGTTGTTGCTGCAAATAATCAAAAGCTATACGTTGATCGAGTGGGTGGTTTTGTGGGTTACGGATTAAAGAAAGAGGAGTTTGTGATGGATTGTTCGGATATTGATGACATAATTGTATTTCGTCAAGATGGTAAATGCATGGTGGTGAAAATACAGGAGAAAGTTTTTGTTGGCAAAGATATTATTTACGTATCCGTTTTCAAGAAAAATGATGATAGAAAAGTATATAATTTAGCTTATTTTGATGCAAAAACGGGCGTTTCCTACATCAAACGATGTAAGGTTACAGCCGTCACTCGTGACCGTGAATATGATTTGACCATCGGAAATCCGAAATCAAAAATTTTGTACTTTACCGCTAACGATAATGGCGAAGCTGAAACGATTCAAATTAATTTGACGGCTTCTTGTACCGCCCGTGTCAAGCAATTTGACTTTGATTTTAAAGGCTTATTAATCAAAGGACGGGATTCGATGGGAAATGTTTTGACCAAATATCCCATCAGAAAAATTATCATGAAATCAGCGGGAGTTTCAACCCTTGGTGGCGTTGATATTTATTATGATGAAAATGTTGGCAGGCTAAATCGTGATGAACATGGCCGTTATTTGGGCAATTTTGATGCAAAAGATTCCATTTTGGTCATTTATAATGACGGTCATTACGAATTAACGAATTTCGAATTAACCAATCGTTACGAGAACAAAGACATCATGGTCATTGCTAAATTTATTCCCGAATCCATCATTACGGCGGTATATTTTGAAGGGGCTTCAAAAATTTATTATGCCAAAAGATTTAGAATTGAAACCACAACAATTGATAAAAAATTCTTATTTATTTCGGATGAAAAAGGTTCAAAATTAATTTTTGCCACGGTCGATAATTATCCACGAGTTGAGATTTCGCATAAAAAAGATAAAAATGCGGCGGTTGTGAAAGAAGAAATAAATATTGATGAAATAACTGAAATCAGAGGTTGGAAAGCAATTGGGAGTAAATTGACAACTAATATTGTTCAAACTGTCAAACAATTAGCCTCTAGAATTATTGAACCTGAGATTACAGAATCAAGTGCTACGGGAAACGATGCGGTTATTCAAATGGAGTTGCCAAAAAAATTAGTAGCTCCTGAAGAAATGGATTTTCCAGAACTGGGCGATGTTGGAACGGGTGAACAATTAGGATTATTTTAAATGTCAACAAAAATTTGTAAATTAACTTTCCGATAGGTCGTTCCCAGTCGGGAAGTTATACAAAAGCTCGAATATACTGAAAACCACCTTAGATATATTGATAGAAAAACCATTTGAATTTACGATTTACTTTAAAAAAATCACAAAATGGTTCATTGCGATCAGCTTTTGTACGCTGTCTGGCGTGCTATTAGCTAATATTTGGATTGTATTTTCAACGGAGGAAAAAAATTTTTATACCATCGGAAATATGCCTTCAAATGATGTGGGGCTGGTGTTAGGCACTAGTAAAGCCATCCACGGAGGAAAAGAAAATATGTTTTTCAGGTATAGAATGGAAGCAGCGGCGAGGTTATATAAAGAGGGCAAAATAAAGTTTCTAATTTTGAGTGGAAATCATGATTCAGTCTTTTACAACGAACCCAATGACATGAAAAAAGCATTAATGTCTTTGGGAGTTCCCGAAAATGTGATGACATTAGATTTTGCGGGTTTTCGGACCTATGACTCCATTATTCGGTGTAAAGAAGTTTTTAATCAGCAGAAATTTACCATCATTTCTCAACCTACCCACAACGCCCGTGCTTTATTTTTGGCAAATCAATTAGGTATCGATGCAGTTGCTTTCGCCGCCCAAGATGTACCTACCGGTTACAAGACTTATCTTCGTGAATATTTAGCTCGTCCAAAAGCAATTCTAGATGTTTATTTGCTTGATCGCTCTAAATACGATTCTAAAAAAGAAATTGATTTTAAAGAGGAGAAAAAATAGTTTCGGTAAACACTAGCTAAAAATTTAATATTCCTCTACAAGTAATTTTATCTTTCGCAATTTGCGCCTTCAGTTCATCTAATCCATTAAATTTCTTTTCGTCACGGATTTTTTGTAGAAATTCTACTTTTAAATTTTCCCCATAAATTTCTTGGTCAAAATCAAAAATATTTACCTCAATGGTTTGGTAAGTACCATCTACCGTTGGCCGATTTCCTATATTTAACATTCCGCCAAAAACACGCTGATTGTAATGAACTTTTACGGCATAAACGCCATCCGAAGGAATTAATTTGGCAATTTCACGCACTTGAATATTGGCCGTTGGAAAGCCAATGGTTCTGCCCAATTGCTTTCCTTTCACAATCAAGCCAGATACTGAATAATTTCTTCCTAGAAAATGATCGGCTGAGGGCACGTCCCCTTCTTCCAATGCTTGTCTAATTTTTGAAGAACTAACCCCTACATTTTCAATATCTTGTCGGGAAATTTCTTCGATATCAAATCCGTATTTTTCCTTATTTGCTTTTAAAAAATCAAAGCCACCTTCTCTATTTTTACCAAAACGATGATCATAACCAATGACAAGCGTCTTTGTTCCAATGGTTTCAATTAGGATTTTTTGAATAAATTCTTGAGACGAAAGTTCTGAAAACTCACGAGTGAAAGGAATAATAAGCAAGTGATTTACGCCACTATTTTCCAATAATTCAATCTTCTCATCAAGCGTAGAAAGCAATTTAACTATCTGATTATCAGTAGAAATCACACTTCTTGGGTGCGGATAGAACGTAATTACCACACTTTGTCCCGCCGTTAGCTTTGCCACTTGATTTAGGCGACTTAATATTTTTTGGTGTCCCAAATGAACACCATCAAAAGTGCCACTAGTGACGACTGCATTCTCTAATTTCTTAAATTCTTGAATTCCGTAATAAACGTTCATTTTTCTTTCCTATGGCTTACCGCTAATCAATTTTTCTGCTTTTTGTAAACTCCTCAACCGTTAAGGCATCATTTACGCTATATTCCCCGATTCGCTCACGTCGGAGTGCCTTCAAATAAGCACCAGAACCACAAGCCATGCCAAAATCACGTACCAAACTTCTAATGTAAGTTCCTTTTGAACAGACAATTAGAAAATCAATTTCGGGAAAATTAGTTGAATTTATTTCAAATTTAGTTACTTCCACTTCTCTGGATTTAATTTCAATATCCGCATCAGTTACACCGTTTCTAGCTAGTTCATACAATCTTTTTCCATTTACTTGAATTGCTGAATAAATAGGAGGAATTTGTAAAATAGTGCCTCTAAAATTAGTTAAAGCACTTTGCAATATTTCTTTTGTAATATGTTCAACAGGAAATTCCGCATCAAAATCGGTTTCTAAGTCCACTGAAGGCGTTGTTTTTCCCAGGACAAATGTTCCAGAATATTCCTTTTCTTTGGCTTGGTAATGATCAATTTGCTTGGTCATTTTGCCAGTACATAAGATAAGCAGACCCGTAGCGAGGGGGTCAAGCGTTCCAGCATGTCCAATTTTTTTAAATTTTGCGGCAAATTTTAATTTTTTAGTGACATCAAAAGAAGTCCATCTGAGCGGTTTATCTATTAAAATGAGTTCACCTAGATCTACAATTGGTCCTGTCTTTGCTTTTATTTCCATCATTTATTTCCAACTGCTAACATTAATAAAATACCTAAGCCCAAAATGATTCTATAAATTCCGAAATATTTAAAGCCATACTTATTTAGAATGCTAATAAAAGATTTAATGGCGATAATTGCCACAATAAATGCCACGATATTGCCAATTCCTAATAATTTTAATTCCTGGCTCGACAAACTTCCCTCCTCTTTGATAAATTTCAACATCTTATAGCCGGTAGCCG
>JBBAKZ010000209.1:0-3742 GCA_040403275.1 Arcicella sp.
ATGATAAACGTAACTGAATTTCCAAGTATTGATGTGACAATGGAGGTCAATCTTTCAAAACGCATCTCCAAATCCCGATATAATTTTTGCATGAAATTGTTAGTTAAAAGGTGGTTAAAGTCTGTTTTTATTTTATAAATTAAGCGGGTGATTATTTTAAACGCAAAATACACCTTGAAATATCAGGTGTTAAAATTCACAAATTTTTGGGTGAAATTCCGATAAATGGAGCCACAAAATTTCTTCCATTTTTAGATGTAAAATTATAAAGAGATGTGACTTACTTAAAATCAATTAATTAAATCTCTTTACAAACTTTTGATTATGAATTACTTTTAGCCAATTCTTGCATCGACATTACCTTTTCATAATAAGCTTTAAGGAAGTTAAGGTGCGCATTCAGCATCGCACGTTGCTCATAGGTGATGTCTTCCATATCTGCCTCCAGTGCATCTTGGTAAGCACCAATGGCGACTGTTTCTCCGTACTCGCAAGATTGTAGGATTGCTTTTCGGTCACTTCCTGTGATGGCAGCTTTTAAATCCATCCAAATTCTGTAAAATTTTCCAGAGGTTTTTGTGCCTTCTTCTGGTGTGCCTCCCAAACGATTAACCTCAGCCTCCAATTCCTTTTTGCAATTTTGGCTGGTTTGCTCTAGAGTTGAAAACAAACTTCTTAATTCTCCTGCGTAGGTTTCTGTAGAGGCGGTTTTATAACCTTCAATTCTATCGTTGTTGATAACAATTAGGTTATTTAGCACATCAATTGATTCTTCGGTATCCATATTTATTTATTTTTAAGGAATGGGTTTGAGTAGGCAAGTAGTAAAAATAGTTTGTGTTGTGCAGTCCTTAATATTTTCGAAAAAGACCGTTTTTTTAGTGTTGTAGCCATCATTATCAAACTTAACAGAGGCCACTAATTACTACTTGCATGTTTATTTCATTTTATTTTTTTTCATGGATATCATTTTGCCATTCATACCGATGGACTCTCCATTTTTCAACCTCATGGTTGTACCATTTTTATGCATGCATGTTCCGTCTGTCATTACTCTTATCCCATTGTCCAAAGTAACTTCAGCGTTCATTGGCGAGGTTTTTCTATTCTTGATTACCCACATTTTGCCATCTTTCATCATAAATCCATCGGAAGTGGAGCCATGCATTTTACCATTCTTACCGCCCATGCTCGAAGCATCCATCGTTCCATTCATCTTACCCATTTTTCTTCCAGTTCTAGAGTTATTCACCGTATCCTGATTCATGTTTGATGTATTACTTCCCACACCAGAAGTTGCTGTTTTCCTGCCAGTTCTTAAAGTACCGACGGTTTCTTGTCGCATTGCATTTTCTACGTTAAAAATGGCAAATGAACTTAGAGATAACGTCATTGCGGATAATACTAAAACTATCTTCTTCATTGTTTTCGTTGTTTTATTTAGAGATTTTTTTTGTGGTGTAAAGGTCATAAAAACCCTATCTCAAAATGTTATACAATTGTTGAAGTATCTTACATCATTCCCACGTATAAATTAAAAATTTGTTTTCAAGTAAAAGATAATTCTGTAAGTGATTGATTATTAGTTGATTGGTTTAAATAGAAACGTATTTTTACAAAAAATCCCTGCTTGAAATAAGGTTTTAAATTTTATAGACTGCGACATAACTTTTCAGAATTAAAGTTCAATAATTTGGTTCAACTTCCCGAAATAACTCCGTTATGGGTTAAACTTTAAGGAAGTTCCAATTCCAATAGGTTATGTCATTCTCTATAAAAGATACCTACGAAAAATGTTATATTTATATATTTGTATCATTAATAAACTCAATTAAATCGCTATTTAATTTGTCTTTTTCAGTAATAAATAAGCCGTGCGGTGCATCTTCATAAATGAGATATTTTGCGTTTGGCAACATCTGTGAAGTTCTATTGCCAGAGGCTTCGATGGGTACTGTTTTATCGTCATCGCCATGAATAATTAGCGTTGGCACATTAATCATGCGTAAGTCGCTTCTGAAATCTGTTTGTGAAAATGACCGCACACACTCAACCGTTGCTTTGTGGGAACTCATCAAACAAAGTGACTGATTCCATTGCAATAATGGCTCGCTAACGGCTTCGTTGAAAAGATTTACGCCATAAAATTGTTTGCCAAAATCTGCCAAAAATGCCGGACGGTCTTTATTGATATTTTCAATCATTTCATCAAAAACCGATTTATCAACTCCTTCTGAATTATCATCTGTTTGTAATAAAAATGGCGTGACAGCGCTAATCAAAACTACTTTACTGATTTTGTCGGTTCCGTATTTTCCAATATATCGAGCAATTTCTCCTCCGCCCATCGAAAAGCCGACCAAAGTAACTTCGGTTAAATGTAGATTATCAATCACTGCTTTTAAATCACCGGCAAGCGTATCATAGTCATATTTTTCCCAAGGATAATCTGACTTACCAAAACCTCGGCGGTCGTAGGCAATGCAACGAAAATGTTGATTTGGAAGTTCGGCCAATTGATATTCCCACATCTCATGATTGAGAGGCCAGCCATGAATAAATACGACCGGTTTTCCTGTGCCTAAATCTTCATAAAATAATTTAACGGAATTGCCTAAAGCATCGGGGGGTGTTTCGATAAATTTCATGTAATTATAAATTTAGAATTTCTTATTTTATTTACAAAATTCAAAAAAACTCATTTAAATCAGTTACATCAAACGCTGATATAATTATATTATTCACACATGGTTTTGGTGAAGGCCAATCCTAAGTTTTCGATAACATCGGTAATCAACATACTTTCCATGCTTTGCGTTTTTAGGGTCATATCAGCGGCTAGTCCATGAATAAATACTCCTATTTTTGCGGCCTCAAAAGGGTGATAACCTTGAGCCAAAAAAGCAGTAATAATACCCGAAAGCGCATCGCCCGAACCCCCTTTGGCAAGTCCCGCATTGCCAGTAGAATTTAAACAAGATTCTCCGGCGTGCGTAATGAGGGTTTTGTTGCCTTTCAAAACAATGACTAAATTATGTTCTTTAGCTTTTTTAATAGCGGTATCAACTCTTTCTTCGACGGAATGATGTATGCCAAAAAGCCGATCAAATTCTTTAGGATGAGGAGTTATCACTGCTAATGGTGGGATTTTACGGAAGAGTAATTTATTTTCGGAAATGAGGTTTAGGGCATCGGCATCCAATAACATAGTTTTTTTGAAATGCCTAAGAACATGAGTTAATAACTCCAAAGAATCTTGCTCTGTTCCTAAACCACAACCAATGCCTAAAGCGGAAAAAGTTTCAAAATTATCTATTAATTTCTCCCTAAAAATCAACATTGCTTCGGGAATAGCCGTTTGTAAAATCAGCCTTTCTGAGGCAGGAACATTGATTGTTAGCAGACCAACACCAGCCCGCAAACAGGAACGTGAAGCGATTAGAGCGGCACCCATTCGCCCCAAATTACCCGCCATTAGCAATGCGTGACCATAAGTCCCTTTGTGCGAAGATGCTTCTCGAGGTTTGAGGAGCGATTTTACAATATCATGGGTAAGCGTTTTCATTACAGCGATAATTCTCTTAATAATCCGTTCAAATCCAATGTTTTAGTGAACATTTCAATCGAACCATCAGGATGATAATTCCACAGTTCTCGGGGACGGTCCCAATATAATTCAACGCCATTATTATCAGGGTCATTCAAATAAATAGCTTCCGAAACTCCGTGGTCGGCGGCTCCC
>JBBAKZ010000209.1:3752-5987 GCA_040403275.1 Arcicella sp.
TAATTTGCTTCCCTCAACCGTCTGTAAATAAAAGCCAAATCTTTTCGAGTGGGATAAACAATGGCAGTATGCAACAGTCCAACGCCTTCTGTGGGGGCAGGAGAAGCATTTCTGCTATGCCAAGTATTTAAACCAATGTGATGATGATAACCTCCTGCCGAAATAAAGGCAGCTTGTGGCCCGTACATGGTGGTGAGTTCAAAACCCAATAAATCACAATAAAATGCCAGCGACCGTTGAATATCAGCGACTTTCAGATGCACGTGTCCGATGTGCGTTTGGGCGGGGATGATGTATTTTTCGGTCATTTGAGTAGGGATAAGAAGTTTAATCTCCAAAAACTTCTTTTGAAAGTTTACTATCTAAATTATACAAATCATTTCTAAAATTCAACTGTCCATTACCATCCACCCACGCCGTAAAATAGGCAATATAAACGGGTATGGTTGGTTTAAAATGAATCCCCGTTTGTTTATCCGTTGCTAAAACCTTATCGACCTTTTGTTCATTCCAAATCGGCTGATCTTTTAGTAAATACATGGCCAATTTTTTCGGATTTTCAACTCTGATACATCCATGACTAAAAGCCCGTTTATTATCTCCAAAAAGTCCTTTAGAAGGTGTATCGTGCAAATAAATATGATAATTATTGGGAAACATAAATTTCATTTTACCCAAAGAATTATCTTCTCCAGGTTTTTGACGGAAATCAAAAGGAACATTTTCATCTGCTCCATATTTTTTCCAATTAATGCTATTGGGGTCTATTATATTTTTGCCTGAAAATACTTCTATGTTGTTCGCTTCCAGATAATTGCTATTCTTTTTAAGTTTCGGTAAAATTTCGTTCTTCACAATACTCGTTGGTAAACCCCAATAGGGATTTAGGATAATTTGCGATAAATTTCCTTTAAAAATACTGGTCTTCGAAACTGTTTTGCCAACTACTACATTGGTCGCCCAAATTTCTTTATCCTTTTCAATTACGTGTAAAGTATATTCTGGAATGTTAATGAATAAGTAATTTGGCTCCATTTTTTCGGGTACCCACCTTAGCCGTTCCATGTTTATCATCATTTGCTTAATCCAAAAATCAACCTTTTGATTGAGTTCATGGAAGGTCAATTTATCAATTTTCCCAGATGCTGCTAAACCCATTCGTCTCTGAAAAAGCTGGACTGCTTTCTTCAGCGAATCGGTAAATAGGATGGTATTATCGTTTATTTTTAAATCTCCCGTTAAAAATAAATGCTGTTTTACCTGCAACAAACAAGAATCGCTTTTGCCAAGCGATAGCGCTTTTTTAGTGGTAACAATCACGGGAAATCCGCCTTTTTTCTGAATCATGCGATACGCTCTTAATTTATCTTTTAAACGAATATATTGCTGATTTAGAGGCTCCTGTAACTTTTCGCAAAGGGCAGAAGATACCAAAGAATCCAAGACCATTTGATAATCCTTTTTCTTGCGGGGAATGAACCATTCGAGGTCGGAAGCATTTTTTGTGGTGCCTCCGTAAACTTTATCAGCGTATTTAAAAAATGTAACGGTCAAGAGTAAATCTAATCTTTCAACCTGATTTATTTTCGACATAAACCCTTTTTCGTCCGCCTCATAAACCTTCATCAATGAATCTAAATCTTTATTGTGCAAGCTATTATCGGCAAAATCTTGACTGTAATTTTGTAGTTGATTTTGAAAATTGGGCGCTGCACAGGTCATACCACTTTGGTTAAACCAACCTAACTGATTATTGCGTTTGGTATAAAATTCAACGACTTCTTTGCTAATCTTACTTTCCATAGGATTTACTCTAAGAAAGGAGATAACCGTCTGACTATCAAGAGTTAAATTGCTATAATTTTGGGAAGAATACACACTTGAATCGGGTGAAAAACCTTTTTTTTGCGTTTTCTTCTTGCATCCCGAAATGAACGAAAGGATGATTAAAAAACCCAAGAAAATGAGGCTTTTTGTGTTTAAAAACGAAATGCTTTTCATGAGGCAAGGATTAGCAGAAATTTAACTTAATGGAAGAATAGCGTTGGGTAAAAAAATAATATCCTCGAAAATAGTAATCTAACTATGAATAAAAAGTAAACTTCCATTGGCCAGTACAGGAACTACTTGCGGAATTAAATTATTGGGTAATGCAGGGCAACCAAAACTTCTGCCAAGTCTACCAAAATGTTTTACAAATTCTGAACTTACATAATCAGCCCCATGAATAATGAT
>JBBAKZ010000210.1:0-1443 GCA_040403275.1 Arcicella sp.
AATTGGTAGCCGATACTTTTCCAGCAGGAACGCTTTCGGGTTCACCAAAGCACAATGCCATGAGTATTATCAATCGCTTAGAAAACGTTAATCGCCACATTTACGGTGGTGCAATCGGCTACATGGATTTCAACGGAAATTTCAATCACGCCATTGCTATTCGAACATTTATGAGTAAAAATAATACACTTTTCTATCAAGCCGGTATGGGTGTGGTAGCAAAATCTGTCGTAGAAACAGAAATGGCAGAGATAAACTTAAAATTGGGCGCTTTAAGGAAAGCTTTGGAAGTGGCGGTGGAAATTTAATAACATTTTGAATCAAAAAATACTTGACAACTTGACAAGAAAATCGTAATTTCATAGAAAAACATTATGAAAACATTAACAGTAGGAGACGTAAAAACACATTTTTCTGAGGTATTGAAAGAGGTACAAAATGGTGAACAAATCGCTATTTCTTTTGGGAAAAAGAAAAAAGTGATTGCCTATCTCGTTTCAGAGATACAACCAGAACCCAAAAAGCCTAAACGAAAATTGGGTTTATTGGAAGGTAAAGCAACTTTTTCGTGGGTTGGTGATGGAAAAATTACCGAAGAAGAATTTTTAGGATTATGAGATATTTATTAGATACACATACTTTCATTTGGGCAATAAGTGACCAAAATAAACTGCCCATGAAGGTTAGAAGTATTATTTCAAATCCCGAAAATGAAATTTTTGTAAGTGCTTTATCATTTTGGGAAATCTCATTGAAATATTCTTTGGGAAAAATGAATGTAGATAATATTGCACCTGACGAATTACCTTTTTGGGCAGGGAAACATGGTTTTAAAATAATACCATTAGAAGCTGCAACTACTTCTAATTACCACAAATTAACCGCCACTTATCACAAAGACCCTTTTGATAGAATGTTGATTTGGGAAGCAATCAGTTCTAATATTCCATTGATTTCTAAGGATGAAAATGTTGAGAAATATCAATCGGAAGGATTAGTAGTTATTTGGTAGCATGAAACAAAGAAAATTGATAATTAACTGAAAATGAAAATATTAGTCTTAGATAATTACGATTCATTTGTCTATAATTTGGTGTATATCCTCAAAGAAATAGGCAATGATGTGGATGTTTTTCGTAACGATAAAATAGCGTTGGAAGAGGTCAAAAAATACGATAAAATCCTTCTTTCTCCGGGCCCAGGCATTCCCGAAGAAGCAGGAATTATGTTGGATGTTATCCGTGAATATGCTCAAACAAAACCCATTTTTGGGGTGTGTTTGGGCCATCAAGCCATCGGTGAAGCATTTGGAGCAAAACTGCTCAATATGGGTGATGTACTTCACGGAGTAACGACCAAATGTATCATCACTGAGCCTTCGGAAGTGCTTTTTCAAGGTATTCCAACTACATTTGATGTGTGTCGTTATCACTCGTGGACGGT
>JBBAKZ010000210.1:1453-3393 GCA_040403275.1 Arcicella sp.
CCGAAACGATGCCCGTTGATTTGAAAGTTACAGCCATTGATGAAAAAAACTTTGTGATGGCAGAAGCCCATACTCGTTACGATGTGCGGGGAGTACAATTTCATCCAGAGGCCTATTTGACCCAATTTGGGGTAAAAATGGTGGAGAATTGGGTTAGGAGTTGATTTGAAGCTTGCGATTTTGGACGGAAGATTTTATACTTTCCAAATTTTAGAATTACTAATTCGGCTCAATAAAAATTAAAATACGGCTCATATTTCACTATATTTGAGCCGTATTTACTCACTTTTTGAGCCGAATAAAGTTTATGAAATCAAAAATAGAAAACATAAATCAGGTTGTAATTGATTTAATTACTGAAAATCGTTTAATCTGTAAGAAGGATATTCTTCAAAGTCTTAACAATGAGGTGAGCCTTGCCACCTTGAAAAGAACCTTACTGCAATTAGTTAAAAAACAGCTCATTGTATCGAATGGAAGGGGAAAATCTACTACTTATGCCCTCAGTAAATCGTATCAAATCCTGAATACAATTGATATTGATAAATATTTTGGACAAGAAATTGATGAACGCAAAATCAAATCTTCCCACGATTTTGATTTGTTAAACGGATTTTTAGAAGACTTTTCGATTTTTACTGAGGAAGAATTGAACGTTCTAAATCTTCTAAATGCCAAATATCTTCAAAATATCGCAGAACTCTCAAAAGTAACTTACGATAAAGAGTTAGAAAGGTTAGCCATTGATTTGAGTTGGAAATCATCACAAATAGAAGGAAATACCTATTCTTTGCTGGAAACAGAACGGCTTTTACAAGAAAAAAAAACAGCAAAAGGCAAAACAAAAGATGAAGCCGTGATGCTATTAAACCATAAAGATACCTTAGATTTTATTATTGAAAATCAAGACTTTATGTTGCCCGCATCAATTGCCAAAATAGAGATGATTCATAGTTTATTAATCAAGGAATTAGGCGTAAGTAGGAACATTAGGATTCGCAAAGTGGGTATTTCGGGAACAAATTATGTGCCATTGGATAACGATTTTCAAATAAAAGAAGCCTTGGAACAAACTTGTGCGGTCATAAATAAGAGAACGTTAATTTTTGAGAAAGCCTTTTTAGCTTTGATACTTTTATCATACATCCAGCCCTTTGAAGACGGCAATAAGCGTACAGCTCGAATTGTCAGTAATGCCATTTTAATTCAGGGAAAACATTGCCCCATTTCATTTAGAACGGTTGATTCCATCGAATATAAAAAAGCCATGTTGATATTTTATGAACAGAATAATATTTCCGCTTTCAAGAAAATTTTTATTCAACAATTTGAATTTGCTGTTAATACTTATTTTTAGGGGCTTATGGGTTTGGAGTAAAATTGGGTGAAAATTGGGTGAAAATTATTTTGAAAATGAGAAAGAAAAAGATTAAAGGTCATAAAAGAAGATATGTCGAAATTGAAGCCTGGAGAAGAAATAATTTGTCTTTGAGACTTGACTGGCTTTATAGAGATAATATTGATTATGTAAAAATAAGAACCTCTACTTGGGGCAATTTATCAATAATGAATAGTGAAATTCCAGAACCTAAAGGGAAAACTAAACAATTGATATTGAGTGGTTTAATAGATATTTATTATTCTTGGAAAGACCAATTAGAAAAATTAGAAAAACCATATTACTTGAAAATTTGGCTTTGTGAGCCTCGCTTCTTAAATAGTCAAGTAGTCTGTGCAATAGGGAATAAAATAGAATATTATGAAAACCTTTTTTTCAAACCTGATGATTTTAAGATTTTACCAGTAAATACTTACGGAAAACTAAGTACAGAACTCAAAAAATTTGCGGTAGAATATTGCTTGGATGAAGAACATTTTCAAGATGATGAAGTCGGAAATCCTAATTTTTATTCATCACAAAAGAATTATTTAGAAACGAA
>JBBAKZ010000210.1:3403-5947 GCA_040403275.1 Arcicella sp.
AAACTTCTAAAAAAGCCTCATAGAACCGTTAAATTTGAAGAAGAAATATATGGCTTTACAGAATTATACTCGTTTAAAAAAGGAGACTTGTGGATTCTTGAAGACAAATGATTTTGCTTCAGTTTTATGAAAATCGACCACTATAACTCTTGAAATTTGAAATTAAAATTCAATGAAATACTACTTACAAAAACGAATTTTAGGCGAAATTCTTAGTAAAAGTGAAGCCCAAGAAGCTCTTTCTATTATTGCCAGAGGAGAAGCCAATAACAGTCATATTACCTCATTTCTAACTACTTACATGATAAAACCTATCACGGCGGACGAATTAGAAGGTTTCCGTGATGCGATGTTGGATTTAGCTTTGACCGTTGATTTATCCGAATTTTCACCGATGGATGTTTGCGGAACGGGCGGTGATGGAAAAGACACTTTTAACATCTCCACAACTTCCTCTTTTGTAGTGGCGGGTGCGGGTCAGCGAGTGGCAAAGCATGGCAATCATGGCGTGTCTTCTTCGGTGGGTTCTTCGACGGTTTTAGAATATTTAGGCGTAAAATTTACCAATGACGAAAGCTACCTGAAAGCCAAAATTGAAGAAGCAGGTATTTGTTTTCTTCACGCTCCTTTATTTCACCCAGCGATGCGTTTTGTGGGACCCATTCGGAAAGAATTAGGAATGAAAACTTTTTTCAATATGCTTGGACCCATTTTGAATCCTGCCCAAGTGAAGAAACAAATAACGGGCGTTTACAACCAAGAAATTTTAGGCATTTACGGAGAATTATTCCAAAAAGCAGAAGGTAATTTTGGCGTTTTATTCGGTTTAGATGGTTACGACGAAATTTCACTAACCTCTGATTTTGATTTAAGTACTAAAAGAGGAAAAGAAACCATTTCTCCCGAACAATTAGGTTTCACAAAATGTAGACAAGAGGACTTACATGGTGGAAATAACGTAGAAGAATCAGCAAAAATTTTAATTTCGATTCTTGAAAATAAAGGAACAAAAGCCCAAACCGAAGTAGTGATGGCAAACGCCGCCATTGCTCTTTATTGTGCCGATGATGATTTGAGTATTTCGGATGCGGTTTTGAAGGCAAAAGAGTCTTTAATTAGTGGAAAAGCCTTAAATTCGTTTAAAAAATTTGTAAAGCCATGACATTTGCAGAATTAGACCTCAACGGCACTTACACGTATGCCGATTATTTGAAATGGACATTCGATGAACGCCTTGAAATTATTAAAGGCAAAATTTTTCCTATGTCCGCCCCTGCAAGGATACATCAGCGAATTTCGATGAAGTTGACTTATGAGATACAGAAATATCTTGATGGTAAACAATGTGAGGCATATTCAGCTCCTTTCGATGTGCGGTTAACTCCTTTAAAAAAAAATAAATCTGACAAAGTTCACACAATCGTTCAACCTGATATTTGTGTGATTTGTGATTTGGATAAATTAGACGATAAAGGATGTGTAGGTGCTCCTGATTTAATGATTGAGATACTTTCGCCAGGCAATACACGCAAGGAAATGAAAGAAAAGTATGAGGTTTATGAGGAAAATGGCGTAAAAGAATATTGGTTAGTCGAACCACAAGACAAATGCGTGTTTGTATATGTCTTGAACGAGGCAGGCAAATATATTGGCTTGCAACCAGTAACCGATGAAGATATTTTGACCTCAACTGTATTTCCAGAGTTACAAATAGATTTATCCAGAGTTTTTGATAATTAATTCGTAGGAGTTGGGATTTAGGGGTTAGGATTTTTTAAAGATTAATCATGCTAACCCCTAAAGCCTAACCCCTAAAACCTAGTATAATGACCATTTTAGATAAAATAATTGCTCGAAAAACAGAAGAAGTTGCCGAGCGAAAATTGCAAATATCCGCAAAGGAATTAGAAATGAAAGGCTATTTTGCCAAGACTACTAATTCACTGAAAACCAGTCTATTAAATCCCGCTTCAAGTGGAATAATTGCGGAATTTAAACGAAAATCTCCTTCCAAAGGAATTATTAATGCCAACGTTAGGCCCGAAGAAGTTACGAGTGGATACGTACAAGCGGGCGCTGCATGTTTGTCGGTTTTGACGGATATTGATTTCTTCGGCGGTTCTGACGATGATTTTTCGAAGGCTCGCAAAGTCAATCCAAATATTCCAATGATTCGCAAAGATTTTATGATTGATGAATACCAAATCATCGAAGCAAAATCTTTAGGAGCGGATGTTATTTTGTTGATTGCCGCCAATTTAAGTCCTGCGAAAATCAAAGAATTAGGCAAGTTGACGAAGGAATTAGGCATGGAAACACTTTTGGAAATTCACGATGAAGAAGAGCTCAATCGTAGTCTTTGTGAATATATTGATGTGGTTGGGGTTAATAACCGAAACCTTAAAAATTTCTCAGAACAAAACGTCAATGCTTCATTGGAATTGGCGGAAAAAATTCCTGCAAATTGCATCAAGATTTCGGAGAGTTGCATTTCAGAAGTTAGCACCATAAAACATTTAAAATTAGTAGGTTATCGTGGTTTTT
>JBBAKZ010000211.1:0-5114 GCA_040403275.1 Arcicella sp.
CGGTAAATAATTCATCCATACTGTAAGAAGCAGGAAACTTTGCGTTTGTTTCAATAAAACGTTGCATTCTGTCTGGTGTAAATAAACTGTTCAAAGTTGCTTCTTGAATTCTGCTAATTGCATCAATGCCTTGATCTGGGCGAATTTTTGACATAATTTTATCGTCCAATAACCAAGTTGGCGTTTCAAAAACTTGACGATTTAACCATGAAACGGCATCTTTTTGAATGGCACGTGGGGTTGGTTCGTACACAGCTCCTTGCTCATCCGATGTTTTTGGCGTTTCATAAACACCGCCAACATTTTTCGTAACGTGTCCAATGTAACGACGATATTGATTAACAATTTCACCGTAGCCTTCCGTTAGCATATCGAAATCTTGTGCTTCTTCTTTCGTCCATTCTGTCAAATTTGGTAAAATTCTCTTCAAGTTTTTGATGCCATAATCACTCGCCAACATATTATTATCACCCAAACATTCCGACTGCGTGCGTGGGTCGTAAGGATTAGATTCTGTTCCAAACCAAATTCTTGGATTTTTAGCATATTCAGCAATAAACTGCTTATTCAAAGTTTTTTGATCGTCTTCTGGCGTGGCTCCTTCGAGGGTTTGATACGCCCATTTTACCGCCCAAATATCGTATTCACCGATTCTCGGATACAAATCTTTTACGCCATCTTCTGGTTGAGCTACGTAGTTAAAACGAGCGTAATCCATGATTGAAGGCGTATGTCCGTGAGCGGCAATCCAAGCGGGATTACGCAGATTTTCAACAGGAATGGTCGAACTTGACCCAAAATTATGACGCAAACCAATCGTGTGCCCAACTTCGTGCGATGATACAAAACGGATTAAATCACCCATTAATTCATCATCAAATTTGTTTTTTCTGGCCCGTGGGTCAACCGCTGCACCTTGAGTCATGTACCATTTTTTCAACAATTTCATTACGTTGTGGTACCAACCAATGTGACTTTCTAAAATCTCACCCGAACGTGGGTCGTTTACATTCGGTCCGTAAGCATTTTCAATATCCGAAGCAAAATAACGAATGGCTGAATAACGAGCATCTTCTAAGCTAATCGTAGTATCATTATCCGCTAAAATCTCACCTCTAATCGCATTTTTCCAACCAGCGGCTTCAAAAGCTTTTTGCCAATCATCCACACCTAATTTTAAATATTTTCTCCATTTTGCGGGTGTTGCAGGGTCAATATAATACACAATTGGTTTTTTGGGTTCTATCAATTCGCCTTTCTTTTGTTTGGCAGCATCTTCCGCATTTTTAGGTTCTAAACGCCATCTAACGGCAAAAGTACGGTCTTCAGTGCGTTGACCACCTTCTTCAAAAACGGTGTAGCCATTCGCAAAATATCCAATACGTGGGTCGAAATAACGTTGCTTCATAGATTGCTTTGGTAGCAAAATCATCGAGGTATTTACCTCCATGGTAATTGCTCCCGAAACCACAATGCCGGGAATAACCACGGTTGGAATTGGACTCGGTGATGGACCTCCAAAAGAAGGCGTTGGTGGAGTACCATTAAAGGTTTTAACCGTTCTGATTTCCGTATTTATTGGAAATGTTTTGATGCCTTGAATGTACGAACGGTCGGCTGCGATGGACGTAATTTTGTACGATGACTTTGTTTGTGGAGACAAAGAAACAATTTGATTATCGCCTTTGAAAAAATCGGTTACTTCAATAACCGTTGCAGATAATTTACTTACTGAATCTTTCTTAAATGCCTTAATGTCAAAAGCTTGTGCAATCGGCTGAACATTAGAGTTTTTCACCGCTTTGTACATCGGAGCCGTAGAATCTGGCGAAACGTTGATGTATTGAATGGCTCGTAAAAAAACTTTATTCTCAGGACCTTTTTCAAAATTAATTACTTGACGGTTCAATAATTCACCACCATAAGCGCCCGGAATGGTAGCAGCTTTTGTGATACGGGTAATGGTCATAATTTCACGACCCATCAAAGAATCTGGAATTTCAAAGTAGTATTTATCCTCTACTTTATGCACCGTAAAAAGCCCTTTTGAGGTTTTTGCTTTCTCAGTGATAACTTCTTTGTAAGGTTTTGGCCCTGTTTTAGGCGCTTCGGCAGGTTTTGCTGGTGTGGCAGGGATTTGTGGCGTTTTTACCTCTCCTTTTTTGTCTTGGGCTTGGGCTGTCAGGGTTAGACAAGCCACGGAAGCCAAGAGCAAGGCATTCTTAGTAATTTTTAGCATGATGAATAATTTATGGTTGTTTATTAACGAAAATACAAAAGAATACTTTGATTTAAAAATTTTCTGTGATGCCTAGTCAGCTAAATTGATAAAGTCCTCATGATACAAATGCCCAGAGGCTTTACAACTTTCAAGTCAACCAATACATCAATTTAGAATAAGGCAACCATGAAAATCTTATAAACCATGAATATTTTGACTTCAGGAGGACAATTTATCGTGTCAATAGAAATGAACAACGACAAAAATGATTATGGTTAATTGTGATAAAACGACTATGAAAATTTTGATTGTTTTCCAATATTAAATACAAGATACATTCAAAGGATAATGACTTTTTGTACATTTTCTATTTATATGGCGGAGGTTGATTTTTTTGGGAAAACAAATGGACAATCGAGACTGGCGTTTGTATTATTTTGGTAAAGATTAGATAGAAAGAGAGGATACCAAAGGAGTGAGTGCGCCAAAATTAAGCGTTTGGACTTTTTTGCAAAATTGATGTCTAATACACCCGATTAAAGTAAATGAGTAAATTATTTGAAAAATAGCTTTCCTTACGGTTAGCCATTTTTTTGCTAAATTGCAAGACAAAAAAATTAAAATACCAAATGAAGAAATTAATCACAATAAAACAATTATTTTTTTTAGCAATTTTCCTTGGATTGTATCCTGTGTCTTCACAGACCATTGCACAGTCGTTTGTGAAAACAAAAACCGTCCCAAGCCCCGATAATCTTTTTCCAAATGCCAATCTCCGTTGGGTGGATTCGGTTTTCAATACTTTATCAGTTGATGAAAAAATCGGACAGTTAATGATGCCCCGTGGTAATTATTCATACGAATATGATACGGCACGTTTGTATAAAATTGTTCGAGATTATCACGTAGGTGGGTTTGTTCTTTTTCGGAATCGCCCAACGACACAGGCTTTATTAGTTAATAAATTGCAATCTATGTCCAAAGTGCCCATGATGATTGGGATGGATTTGGAATGGGGCATGGAAATGCGCTTGGATAGCACCGTTCGTTTTCCGTACCAAATGACCTTGGGAGCCATGCAGGGTAACGAAAATATGATTGAAGAAATGGGTTTGCAAATTGCCCAACAGTGTAAGCGCATGGGCGTGCACGTAAATTATGCGCCCGTCGTTGACATCAATAATAATCCGAATAATCCTGTTATTAATTTCCGTTCGTTCGGAGAAAATCGGGAGAAAGTAACGTCAAAAGCCCTTGCCTACATGCGTGGTTTGCAAAAGGGAGGAATTATTACTTCTGCCAAACATTTTCCGGGACACGGCGACACGGGCGTTGATTCTCATTCAGATTTACCCGTGATTCCCCACAATCGGAACCGTCTGGATTCTCTGGAATTATTTCCTTACCGTGAGTTAATTAATAATGGTTTACAGGGTGTGATGATTGCCCATTTGAGTATTCCTTCTTTGGATACTACCAAGAATTTAGCCTCTACTTTATCCCAAAAAATTCTTACTGATTTACTGCGTAAAGACTTAAATTTTAAAGGATTAGTTTTTACGGATGCCATGGATATGCAAGGAGCCGTGAAGTTTTTCCCAGAGGGAACTGCCAACGTAAAAGCAATTTTAGCGGGTAATGATATTTTGGAAACTTTTGTGGATGTACCAGCCGCTTTCAATGCCATCAAAATTGCCCTAGAAAAGGGAGAAATTGCGCAAGCAGATATTGATACAAGAGTTAAAAGAATACTTACCGCAAAAGCTTGGGCAGGGTTGGATAATTATAAACCTATCAAAATTGCCAACTTAGTTGAGGATTTGAATCCTATAAAATCTCAAGCTTTAAATCGTCAATTTGCGGAAGAAACCATTACACTTTTGAAAAATGACGGAAATATTTTGCCTCTTCAAAATTTGGATACTTTGCGAATTGCCTCTTTGAATATTGGCACCCCAACATTTGGTTCAAAATCACCCACTGATTTTCAGAAAGCCATATCCAATTATACGGACGTTCAACATTTTAATTTGGATGAAAATTCAGCCGATTCAACCATTCAGCGAGTGCGTGATTCTTTGAAAAATTACAATTTGATATTAATGGCGGTTAATGGACAATCGGTTCGTCCTGCAAAAAATTATAGTATCAATCCCAAAATTGAAAGTTTAGTTTCGGAATTTGCCAATTCTCCTAAAACAATCGTTTCGTTATTTTCAAATGCTTATACATTATCAAAATTTGCGAATTTGGATAAAGCAAAAGCCTTAACGATTACTTTTCAAGAAAGTCCACAAATGCACGAAGCCATTGCCACGGCCGAATTGATTTTTGGGGGAATCGGAGCGAAAGGCAAATTGCCAGTAACCGTAAATATGACTTTCAGATATAATGATGGCTTAACGACTCAGCCAATCAAAAGATTTCAATATGCCATCGCTGAAAACGTAGGAATTGATACAAAATTCTTGAATTATAAAATAGATTCTATCGTAAATGAGGCCATTAGACAAAAAGCAACGCCAGGTGCGGTGGTTTTTGTTGCTAAAAATGGTAAAGTGATTCTGCATAAAGCTTACGGAAAACACACCTACGAAGGCTCCGAAAAAGTATTAACAACCGACCTGTATGATTTAGCTTCCATTACCAAAATTAGTACTTCCGTTCCAGCCATGATGAAGATGGAAGACGAAGGGAAATTTACCCTTGAAAATACCATGGGCGATTTAATGCCGACTTGGAAAGAATCGAACAAAGCGGGCTTAGTTTATAAAGATATTTTCACCCATCAATCACGCTTAAAAGCATGGATTCCGTTTTGGATGGATTGTATTGATTCTACCAAAATGGTGTTGGCGAGCAAGGTTTACAAAGAGAAGTATGCTGAAAAATA
>JBBAKZ010000211.1:5124-5850 GCA_040403275.1 Arcicella sp.
AAAAATATGCAATCACTTTTTGGGATAAATTATTTAGAAGAAAGAAAGCTTTACAACGAATTTGTCAAGCAATTCAAACGGATAAACAATTGTGGAAAGATTGTATAAATCTGGTAAAAGACCCTACAATTTGGAAAGCAAACACGTTTGCTTATAAACCTTCGTCCAATTTTACCGTTCAAATTGCGGATGATTTGTGGTTGCATAAAGATTATGACCGAACGCTTTTTAAAGCCATTGAAGATTCGCCTTTACGTGAAAAGAAAGAATATGTGTATTCAGATTTGTCGTATTATTTATATCCACAAATTATTCCCCGTCTGACGGGAAAAGATTTTTCAACGTTTTTAAATGATAGTTTTTATAAACCTTTGGGAGCAAATAGCTTGGGTTTTTTACCAAGAGAAAGATTTCCTTTATCGAAAATTGTTCCGACAGAATACGATTCTTTATACCGCAAAACGCTTATTCATGGAAGAGTCCACGACGAAGGAGCTTCCATGTTGGGAGGAATTTCCGGACACGCTGGATTATTTGGAACGGCTCAAGATTTGGCGAAATTAATGCAAATGTATCTTCAAAAAGGGTTTTACGGAGGGAAAAGATATATTAACGAAAGTACAATGAACGAATGGACGGCTTATCCGTTTCCCACGGAAGTAAACAGCAGAAGAGGTGTAGGTTTCGATAAACCCGACCGTAAACGAGCAGGAATTAGCGCTGCCG
>JBBAKZ010000212.1:0-5837 GCA_040403275.1 Arcicella sp.
ACCTTCTGTATCCATTTGAGCAACCATTTTCTCCGCACGCATACTACGTTCTGCTTGTCCCTGTGGCAATAAAGCTAATTGGGAAATTTTTGCCGAAGTAAATAACATAGCCGAAGAGTTTACGCAAGCAGCCACACAAGCACCGCAACCGATACAAGCTGCTGCCATGAAAGCATCATCAGCGTTATCTTTTGGAATGGGTAATGAGTTGGCATCCTGTGCATTACCTGTATTTACCGAAACATAACCGCCCGCTGCAATAATGCGGTCGAAAGCTGAACGGTTTACGGCTACATCTTTTACGATTGGAAAAGCTTTTGCTCGCCAAGGTTCAACGGTAATGGTATCACCGCTTTTAAACGACCTCATGTGCAACTGGCACGTTGTAACGCCTTTGTTGGGTCCGTGAGGTTCTCCATTAATGTACATTGAGCACATGCCGCAAATACCTTCACGACAATCGTGGTCAAAAGCAATGGGCGATTCGCCTTCAGTGATAAGACGCTCGTTCAAAACATCGAACATCTCTAGGAATGACATATCCTCTGAAATGCCTTGAACATCATAATTCTGGAACTTTCCTTCCGAGTTTGCGTTTTTCTGTCTCCAAACTTTTAAAGACAAATTCATATTTCCTTCCATTATTTGTAAGATCTTTGAGCAATTTTGACATTTTCGTAAACCAGTTCTTCTTTGTGTAATTCGAATTCCGATTGGCCTTTGAACTCCCACGCCGCCACATAAGCAAAGTTTTCGTCATCACGCAAAGCTTCACCGTCTTCCGTTTGATATTCTTCACGGAAGTGACCACCACATGATTCATTACGGTTCAAAGCATCAACGCACATCAATTCTCCTAATTCCAAGAAATCTGCGACACGACCCGCTTTTTCTAATTCTGGATTAAATTCATCGGCTTCTCCAGGAATTCTAACATCCGACCAAAACTCTCTTTGTAATCCTTGTATTTCAGCAATAGCCCCCTTCAAACCAACTTCACTACGAGACATTCCGCATTCATTCCACATGATTTTTCCTAATTTTTTGTGGAAATAATCAACTGATTTGGTGCCTTTAATCGCCATCATTTTATTGATACGCTCTTGCACCTCTTTTTCAGCTTGTACAAATTCTGGAGAATCAGTTGGAATTGCTTTCGTACGAATATCACTAGCCAAATAAGCGCCAATGGTGTATGGCAGTACAAAATATCCATCAGCCAAACCCTGCATCAAAGCCGACGCTCCCAAACGGTTTGCACCGTGGTCAGAGAAATTGGCCTCGCCCAAAGCATAAAGGCCTGGAATGGTTGTCATTAAGTTATAATCAACCCAAAGTCCACCCATCGTATAGTGAACTGCTGGATAAATACGCATCGGTAAAGTATAAGGGTCTTCGCCAGTAATTTGTTTATACATATCAAACAAGTTACCGTATTTTTCTTTCACGACTGCTTTACCCATTTCTTGCAATTGCTCGGGTGTTGCGTCGTGAATACCTTGTTTGTTGGCTTCGCCTTTTCCATAACGCAAAATGGCTTCAGCATAATCAAGATAAACGGCCATTTTAGAAGTTCCTACACCATAGCCTGCATCACAACGCTCTTTGGCGGCACGAGAAGCAATATCACGAGGTACTAAGTTTCCAAAAGCAGGGTAACGACGTTCTAAATAATAATCTCTTTCTTCTTCTGGAATATCAATGGCTAAACGGGTATCATTTTGTTTTTTTGGAACCCAAATACGACCGTCATTTCTCAATGATTCTGACATCAATGTCAATTTCGATTGGTGGTCGCCTGATACAGGAATACACGTTGGGTGAATTTGCGTATAACATGGATTAGCAAAGAATGCTCCCTTGCGGTGTGCCTTCCAAGTTGCCGAAACATTTGAACCCATGGCGTTGGTAGAAAGGTAAAAAACGTTTCCGTATCCACCCGTACAAAGCAATACTGCATGTCCGAAATGTCTCTCTAATTTCCCAGAAATCAAATCACGGGCAATAATTCCACGGGCTTTACCGTCAATCATTACTACGTCCATCATTTCGTGGCGAGTCATCATCGTTACATTTCCTAAACCAATTTGGCGTTGCAAAGCAGAATAGGCTCCCAATAATAACTGCTGTCCAGTTTGACCAGCGGCGTAAAATGTCCTTTGCACTTGTGTACCACCGAAAGAACGGTTCGATAATAATCCACCATACTCACGGGCAAAAGGTACGCCCTGAGCCACGCATTGGTCAATAATTGCTCCCGATACTTCTGCCAAACGGTGAACGTTTCCTTCTCTTGCACGATAATCTCCACCTTTGATGGTATCGTAAAAAAGACGAAAAACTGAATCACCATCATTTTGGTAATTTTTGGCAGCATTGATTCCGCCCTGAGCCGCAATTGAGTGAGCTCTTCGGGGTGAATCTTGGAAACAAAATGCTTTCACTTTGTAGCCTAATTCTGCCAAAGAAGCGGCTGCCGAGGCACCAGCCAAGCCAGTACCGACCACAATAACTTCAATATTCCGCTTGTTGGCGGGATTTACCAAAGGAACGTGAGATTTGAAATCTGTCCATTTCTCACCAATGGGTCCACTTGGTATTTTAGCATCTAATATAGTTGACATAAACTTGGTATTTGTTAAGTAAATGAGCGAGTTCTGAGTTGAAATTTTTGATTATTAAGTCAATAAATAACACTCCGTTTTACCTAAAATATTATTACATTTGGTACAGTTGGTATAAATATTTGAATTATTGAAAAAGGTTTCAATTCAAATGTCAAAATTACTATTGTATCCAGCCAAAATACATTGAAATTGGCATGGCCGCAAAAATCAATGGAATCAAAATCGAAAAACCTAAACCTACTGATTTTACGAATGGTGTATATTTTGGATGATTCCAACCCATGGTTTGGAATGAACTCTGAAATCCATGTGATAAGTGATAGGCCAATGAAATACAACCAATCACATAAATTATTACTGGAATTGGATTAGCAAACACCATTTTCATTTCTGCAAATAGTGTGGTGTGTCCGCCGGTAATTTCATCCGTAAAACGACTCGTTATCCAGAAATGGCGTAAATGAATTACTAGGAAAATCAGCAACAAGGAGCCTAAGATTCCCATTGACCGTGATGCCCATGTCGAATTGGCTTCTCCTTTTACGATAGCATATTTCACAGGTCGTTTTTCTGAGTTTGATTTCCAAAGCATCAAACCATCAACAATGTGAATAATAAAACCTGCCATCAATCCGACCTCGGCAGTTCTGATTACCCAATTACCACCCATAAACTCAGCGGCTGCATTGAAGGTTTCGCCACCATCGTTAAAGAAAATTGTTGAATTAATTCCGCAATGCACCAATAAAAAAATAATCAGTGAAAGCCCTGTAACTGCCATGATGAGCTTTCTACCCAGCGAACTTGATAATGTTTTTGTTACCCAAGACATTTTATAATTGTTTAGTTTTATTATTTGAATTTATTAATGATTATTCTAGACTAAGAAAATCTTAAAATTGACGTAAAATATCCTAAATCCAATTTAAAATTTCCTATTACGCTTCATTAATCATTAAAAACTATAATTAACCCAAAACTACTACTCAAACGTTTGTCTTTCAAATAATCTATCACATTTTAGCAATTATTTACAGTGTTTTTACGTTTTTTTACAATAAAATCAGCATCCGTTGAGAATTACCGATTATCAAAAATTTGTCTTCGTTGATAAATTTCAAACCTAATGTTTTAAAATATTGTTTTGTTTGTTACAAAAAAAAATATTGTCTTAACTTGTGGCCAAAAGCCTAATCTTTTTATAAAAAACCAAATGAAATTACGAATACTGTATATGTTTGTTTTGGGTGTCTGTTTGAGCCTAATGACTACTAAATCTTTCGCTACGCACATGAGAGGAGGAGAAATTTCGATCAAAAGAATTTCTACGACTTCGCTAACCTACGAATTTACTTTAACCATTTATTGCGATAATACGCCCGCTGGCGTAAGAGCATGGACCGACCAAAAAGACGCCTATTTCTGTTTTGGCGATGGTTTGGGCGTAATTATAAAAGCGCCGAGAATTAACGGAAATGGACAAGGTGAAGATCTGGGAAATGGAATTGCTAAAGGAATTTATAAGGCTACTTATACTTATGCAGGTCCATCGGACTATCGGATTACGGTTGCGATTCCCAACAGAAATGCTAATGTTAGAAATATTCCCGGAGATTCTCAACAGGTGCCATTTTTTGTTGAAACTATTTTAAAAGTAAATGCAGGTTTAGGTCAAAACTCTACCCCTATTTTATTGAATCCTGCCGTAGATTTAACGGCGATTGTGGGTCAAAAATTTATTCATAATCCAAACGCCATTGATGTTGAAGGCGATAGTTTAGCTTATAAATTGATTCTTTGTCGTAGAGGAGAACAAGAGGATTGTAAACAACGAGGCCAAGCGATTGTTGGTTTTGTGCAACCAAATGAGGTAGCTACAGCGCCCAGTTCTTTCACGATTGATAGTCGCTCGGGTGATTTAGTGTGGAATGTTCCGCAAGAAATTGGACTTTACAACTGTGCCTTTACGGTTGAAGAATGGCGAAATGGCGTATTGATTTCTATCACGGTTCGGGATATGCAAATTGAAGTGAGAGATGCTGACAATGCCGCTCCGAAAATAAAAGTGCCAGAGGATATTTGCATAGAAGCCGGGACAATTATCGACCAAACCATCACCGCTACCGATTCGCCTTCGAAAACTGGAAGATTGGACAATATGACTTTGCTTTCAACGGGAGCCGTTTATCGATTGCCCGATGGAACAACATTCATTTCTCCTGATTATGCAACTTTTACTCAAACTGCACCCAATCCTTCATCTCCTGCCTCTGGAAGATTCTTGTGGAAAACCAACTGTAGCCATATCCGACAGGAACCGTACGATATTTTATTCAAAGTTCAAGATTTACCAGTATCCAGAAGTATTCCGAGCTTAGTAGATAGTAAAAACTGGCGGATAAAAATTATTGCTCCACGCATCAAAAACCTCAGAACTGTGCCTGATGCGGGCAATAGAACAGTAACTTTAAATTGGGATTCGTACGCTTGTCAAAATCCTGGAGCGGTAATCATTATTTATCGTAGATTGGGTTGTAATGCCATTCCAACACCTCCTTGTACCATCGGGATTCCTGCCGGTGCTGGTTATGTTGAAGTAGGTCGTGTACCCGTAAATGCGACAACATTTACCGACAAAAATCTTATTAGAAATACTGATTATAGTTACAGAACGGTGGTATTATTTACCAATGGAACCAACACAACAACTAGCGTAACTTCTGACCAAGCCTGTGCAAATTTACCTTTCCAAGGCCCAGTGATTACGAATGTTACGGTTGATAAAACAAATGCTACTACGGGAGAAATAACTGTGAGATGGACTCGTCCCATTTCTCTAGATAAAGGGCAATATAAAGGTCCTTATCAATATCGTTTATTTAGAGCCACGGGACAAACCGGTACGACGGGTTTCACCCAAGTCTCTCCAAACATTGATACCGATTTATCGGCAGGTAAATTAGATACACTTTTTACGGATAAAGCCTTAAATACGCTCGATAATGTTTATCGTTACCGATTGGTTTTTTATTATACCAATAACACTGGATTATCTGCTTTGGATACCACTGATATGGCCAGTAGTGTTCGTTTGTCGGCCACTGGAGATATTAAGGTAGTCAATTTATCGTGGCAAGCAACGGTGCCTTGGAACAATCAAAACCAAACGCACCGCGTATATCGGGAGACTCGTCAAGGTTCGGGTGTTTT
>JBBAKZ010000213.1:0-5232 GCA_040403275.1 Arcicella sp.
ACTAAAATTCAAGAAGAAATTCGTTCTTCTAATGAAGATTTAGCCAATGTTGTTACGTTAGTCTCACAGACAAAAGATACAACATTTTCGCACCTCAAAACGCCTACGATTCACCCTTACTTTATTTTCAAAAATGGAAAAATTTTATTTTGGTCAGATTCTCGTTTTGTCCCTGATTATCAATTAGTTGAAGGAAATTATCATTTAAAATCTGTCAGTACCGCCGAGGGCAAATTTATCTCAAATCGACGCACTGTATTTGGCAAAACCATCAATTTTGAAGTTTTTTCGTTTGTGACGCTCTATCGCCAATATGAATCTGAAAGTACCCACCTAAGGACAAATTACAATCCAACCATTTTTACTTCAGACCCTCAGCAAATTGACACTTCGCCCGTGGCTGCTAGGCACCTCAATATTTTTGCGGAAACAAAAGAATTCTTATTTTCAGTAACTCCCTCCAGAGCCGATAATCTCAAGAATCAAACAATCCCAGAAAGGGTTATTATTTTAGGATTATTAAGTATGTTTTTCTTAATTGTTTACATAATAGCTTGGGTTTGGTTTTTGAATAGATTGCACCGTTATGGAAGAGCTTTTTTGTTATTAACCGGCTATTTTATTCTATTTCGGGCAATTATGCTTTATTATAATATTCCTATTATTTTTTACGAATCAAGCCTTTTTAATTCAAAATATTACCATTCATCTTTCATAACTCCCTCCCTCGGCGATTTTATTTTAAATTTGTTTGTACTCATTATTTTACTGATTTACTTGGTAAATAATTATTTCAAAATGTATCGTTATTTTTGGTTATTACATTTAACAGAAACGCTAAAAAAAGTAATTTCAGTTATTGTGGTTTTACTTAGTTTTGTGGTTTTTCAAGTATTTTATGTTCAATTACTTAATATTTACGAGAAATCTGCCTACCAACTGGATATTTCGCTAGGATTAGATTTTTTGGATAATTCCTTAAAATTATCTTCCCTAATTGCTTTTGTGTTAATGTCAATTGTCTATTTTTTAATCATACACATACTTACTAATTTACTCATAAAACTCAACCGTTTAAACACTCGATGGTCAATCTTTACTATCATAATTAGTTTTTTGATCTTGAGTGTAATTTCTATTTTTTTTCTGAACGAAAGTATTTTTATACCATTACTTCACTGCGTATATATTGGAATATTGCTTTTCACTCAGTTGCCTAAATTCTTTTACACTTTCCGTTACCAGACTTCCATTTATTTCTTCATTGCTGCCTTAACGTGTGCAGGATTAGGAACGTATATTACTTATAATCAAGCTATTAGAAAAGATTTTATCCAAAAAAAACAATTTGGGAAAAAGTATTTAGCAGAAAATGATGAAATTGGAGAATTTAAATTGAGTAAAGCAAACGCTGATATTAGTAAAGATTCGGTGATGAAAGTTTTGATAAAATCGGCACTTCTTCCCCGAGAACAGGTGCAAGGTTATATTAGAAAAACCATTTTGGATAGCTATTTTGATTATTACGATACGGAGGTTTCAGCCTTTGATGTCCGTGGAAAATCATTGGCTAATGTGTCTGATGCGCAGAGTTTTCAGGCCTACGAAGACCGCTACAAAACTATAAAATACCAAACTGATTACAACAATATTTTCCTTATAAATGATGCCTCCAATGGTTATCAGAAACAATATATTGATTTTATTCCCTTGTTAAATAAACAAAATAAAGCAGTAGGATATGTAATCATCGACCTTAAAAAACGGAGTGATGCCAGTGGTGATGTCGCCCTAGCAGCTTCGCCTGCGAGTGGGCAAGAACAATTAGAAGCCGGTAATTACAGTTATGCCGTTTATGATAATGGGAAAATCATCAAAACAGGGGGAAATAAATATGATTATGAACGAAAAATGCCACTCAGTTTAGTCGAGGGCAAAAAAATAAGCGAAGCAGGAATAATTGACAATGGATTTAACCATGTGGCAACCATCAATAAAAATGGACGTAAAATCGTGGTTTCTTCCGAGAAAATAAATCTACCGACCATCTATGCAAACTTCTCATTTTTGTTTTTGACCTTGGTTATTACCATCATTTTTGTGGTATTGACTTATGCCATTCGTTATAGTTTTTCTAATTTGAATGTAAACTTTGCCACTAAAATTCAAATATATCTTAACATTGCATTTTTGTTACCGCTTATTTTAGTAGTTGGTATAACACTACAAATTATCAGAACAAAACTTTCAGAGAGCCAAAAACAAACCTATATCAGTCAAACTGAAAATACTGGAATTAGTATTTTACCAGCAGTTGACAAATTCGTACAAGGGAAAATGAGTAAACAGTTTTTGACTGATACGCTTAAAAATATTTCAAAAAATTCTAAAAAATACGTGAGTTTTTTTGATGTAACAGGGCGTTTATTAGCCACCAATAAATTGTTAAGTTACGAAACGGGTATGGTGTCAACTTACTTAAATCCAGAAGCTTACATTAAAATAATTGAAGAACAAGAACATAATGCTATCATTCCAGAAACGATGGGTAACCTTGAATTTCTGGGTTCTTACGTAGGAATTAATTCTAATGATGGTAAATTAATGGGCGTGGTCAGTGTTCCTTTTTATGATTCCAAACTTTCAAATGAACAGGAAATTAGTGCGGTGATTGGCTCATTGTTAAATACATTTACGACTATTTTCTTAGGATTATTACTGCTATCCTACTTTGCTTCAAATATTTTAACAGTGCCTTTACGACTGATAACCAACAAATTACGAAAAATAGATTTAAGCAAACCCAATGAGCCACTGGTTTGGCGTTCGGATGATGAAATTGGCGTTTTGATAAAAGCCTACAATGACATGTTGGTAAAATTAGACGAATCGAAGGTTGCCTTGGCCGATACAACCAAACAATCAGCTTGGCAACAGATGGCAAAACAGGTGGCTCACGAAATTAAAAATCCGCTCACTCCCATGAAATTGTCTTTGCAATTATTACAACACAAAATTTCAAAAGGTGCCACGATAGATACCGCCCAAATCAAAGACCAAATTGAATCATTAACTGGTCAGATTGATAATTTATCTTACATTGCCAATTCATTTTCTAATTTCGCTCGTTTGCCTGTTCCAAAACAGGAAATATTTGATTTTCTTTACGAAGTAAATAAAATATTCAATTTGTACTCTGAAAATAAAAAAATAAATCTTACTTTGGACGTTCCCTCGCAACCTGTAATGGTGCTTGGAGATAGACAATTGACCGGGAATATCATTATAAATCTTTTGAGAAATGGGATTCAATCGGTTCCTCCAGAAAGAAAAGCAAATATTAAAATCAAGGTAGAAATTCATATAAAATCGGTAACATTTAGCATTTCCGATAATGGAATAGGGGTCTTAGAGGAAAATACCACTAAAATTTTCATGTCAGATTTCTCAACCAAAGCCCAAGGAACGGGTGTTGGTTTGGCGCTCGCCAAGTGGGTATTGGATAAGTCAAATGGGAGTATATGGTTTGATACCATACAGGATGTGGGTAGTACGTTCTATTTTACTTTGCCTTTGGCAGAATAAATTTAGATTGGTTGTGGGGTTAAGAAATATATACCCCACAACCAATCTCAAAAGTTTTTCCAGCTTCCAAAACCAATAGGCCATCTCCTGAATTAAACGCATCCGTATTGCCGGTCATCGGTTCAATCGCAATGCAATCTCTGGCGGATGGAATGTAAACTACCATATACGTAAATCCACCTTTCAAACCTTCCTGCCAAACATTTAACGTTACATTCTTCTTTGGGGAATGTAATTTAGCTTCCACTTTACTGGTAGGTTTCACCGCAAAAACTGCATCCAATGTTACGCCTTTTAAATCAATTACTCCATCAAAATTTACTTCAATTTTATCGGCCGAAATCATTTGGCTATCCGTGGAATATTGATGCGTTGCAGGAAATTCAATTTGCCAATCATCGGCTGTTTCTTCTTCAATTTTAAAATATGGGTGCCAACCCAAAACCATGGGCATATCTTTTTGACCCGTATTTTTAATGGAATAATTCAATGCTAAACCTTCATCTGAACTAAAAATATGTTGAATATCCAACGTAAAAGGAAAGGGAAAACCAAATTGTGTGCCTTTGTAAGTATATCTCAAAGTCAATATGGCTTCCACTTCATTTATTTCTTGCTCAACCACTTCAAAATTGGCAAAACTCACAAATCCGTGAATGGCATTTTGTAAGGAGATTTCATTGATAGACAACTGATAATTAGCGCCTTGAAAAGAATACTTGCCATTTCTTACCCGATTTCCCCAAGGAAATAAATGAGCCGAGGGATGAGCGCTCATCGTATCTAATAGTTGCTCTGGACTACTGGCAACTTCAATAACATGATGCAAATGACCCTCTTTTTGCAAAGTCATTTTACGAATAATTCCACCGTATTCTGGTAAAACATAAAGTGCTTCTCCCGTCTCTGGATTCGTCAAGACGTATTCAATAAATTGTCCGAAAGGTTCTTTAGTAATTTTCATTGTTTCAATAAGTATTCTTCGATGTTCGTGTTTCGATGTTCGTGTTTCGTTGTAGGATTTTGGTGTTTCAATAATCATTTAACCGACATCGAACATCGAATAAAAACTACATTTCTCCTTCAACTCCTAATCCAAAAAGGGCAAAATCGTACTTTACTGGGTCATTTGGATCAAGTTTTTTGAGGTTTTCAGTTAATTCTACAGCAGTTTGCCAGTCAGGTTTTGGTCGTTCGATAAGCCCTAAATGGCGTGCCACCCTGTCCACGTGTACGTCGCAGGGACAAATCAATTTTGAAGGTGTTAGCTTTGTCCAAATCCCGAAATCTACTCCTTTAGTATCCTGTCTAACCATCCATCTTAAAAACATATTTATTCGTTTGCAGGAAGAATTTCGGATGGGCGTGGCAATGTGCTTGCGTGTCCGTTCGGGATAATCCTCTAAATTAAAGAATCGGTCGTGAAAAACGATTAAATTTTGTCTTATATTAATTTCAATTTCAGCATTTTCTATCAAAAAAGCCTCCTCTAAACTATCATGACGACTATAAAAATCTTTGAACCAAGCAATAAAATAAAGCGTATCGGTATCGTTGAAAGTGCGATGTTTGAAATTCAGCATTTTTTTTAAGTCAGAATCCTGATGATTAACCATAAAATCGTGAGGCGAATTATCCATTAATTGA
>JBBAKZ010000213.1:5242-5818 GCA_040403275.1 Arcicella sp.
TCAATTCTTTACATTTATTGATGATTGTTTTGCGTTGACCCCAAGCCAAAACGGCCGACCAAAATCCCATGATTTCGATGTCGTTTTTTTGCGTAAAAAGATGAGGAATACAAACAGGGTCATTCTGAATAAAATTGGGCTGATTATATTGCAAATATTTTTGTTCTAATAAATCAGCAACGTAGGACGTCATTTTTGGGATTATTGAAAGTTTTTAGTAGATAGTCATGAGTAGGCAATAAAAAAGATTCAAAGTAATGGTAAGAAGCCATATCAAATTTTAAATGTTCTTTTTCAGTGCCTACTGCAAACTAGCAACTGCCTACTTAATTTTAGAAGCAAAAAAAGCAATAATTCTTGAAGGTATCGAAAAAACCCATACAAGGGCGGTATACAAAAAGGCAAAAGTAGCAATGGCCGGAAAAGCCAAAGTATAGAGGACATTAAACAAAATATGTCCGAATGTTATTTGTCGTTTGTTACGGGGCATTTTTTTACTGAATAATTGATAGAGAATAGTTATTTACTCCAATCAAAATTTGGTTAAACTTAGTCTATTATTCAACAAACAATTTA
>JBBAKZ010000214.1:0-5790 GCA_040403275.1 Arcicella sp.
AAGGATTTTTGCATTCCGTTGTAACATCCTGTCAATGCACTACTTATATCCGCTTGATTCGAATAAAATGTACCTGCATTCAGGTTCGATTGCGGATAAAGGTCAATAATGTCGTTACAACTACTCAAACCCACAAAAGAGAAAAGTAAAATATATTTTATTAATTTCATTTTTTAGTTTATTTGAATTAAAAATTTAAGTCAATACCAACAATAAAAGTTTTTGGAATAGGAAAACTACCCCTTTGATATCCATCTACCAGCGAAGAACCATAGGCTCCGTTCGTAGCACGACCTTCTGGATTCAAGCCTCTGTAGCCTTGAGCAGTATGAAAATACAAATTTTGGGCGGATAAATAGAGTCTTGAAGAGTTCAATCCCACCAATTTTGAAACTTTCTTTGGCAACTTATAGCCTAAGTTTATTTCTCTGAGGGTATAATAAGAGGCGTCCTCGACAACGTAATCCGTTAGTAGCCAGTTAAATCCGTTGGTACTGTACGGAGTTTTCCCATCACCGGGAAACATGGGGCTTAACCAACGATTAGCATTGTAAGCTCTGTTTTTCTGTTTTGCTTCGTTATAGTTCGGGTCTCCGTTCACCAGTGAACCACCCTGAACTCCTTGAAAAGTAAAACTCAAATCAAAAGATTTATAATTCAAGTTATTGGTTACACCCCACGTAAAATCAGGGTAAGGATTTCCTAAGACTGTTCGATCGTTATTGTCGATTACTTTATCACCGTTGATATCTACTAATTTCAGTCCGCCGGGTACAAAATAGCTAGTTAAACTACTTTTCATTCCATCGGCTTTTGCCTTATCAACGTCTGCTTGCGAAAGCCAAACGCCATCTGTTTTGAAACCAAAAAATTGAATTAACGGGTCGCCTACTTTATTTTGGTACACCTCAGTTCTCTCGCCTTGGTTTAGCAAGTAGGCCTCCTTACCTAACTCAGAAATTCTGTTTTCCGTGTGAGCAAAATTTGCCGAAGTAGTCCATTTAAAATCTTTTTTAGCCACGTTTCGAGAAGTTAATTCTATTTCGAAACCCTTATTTTGTAGGCTTCCAATATTATTCCAGAAAAGAGGTACTCCGGTGAATGCCATAGAAGACTGTTGTAAGAGTAATTTGTCCGTTTTAGACTGATAAACATCTACTGATAAATCAATTTTACTTTTGAGGATTGAAATATCTAAACCTAAATTTGTGTGAAAAGTACTTTCCCAAGTGATGTCTGAATTAGCAATAATGGATGGTGAGGTGGCTTGCCCAGCGGTTAAATTGCCAGTGCCTGCTCCCAAAGGATAATTAGCAGAATAAAGCAAGTCGATGAAACCAAAATCAAGAATTCGATTATTTCCCGAGACACCATAACTTGCCCTTAATTTGAGTTTATTCATCCAATCAATGTTTTGAAGAAATGTTTCTTCTGAGGCCACCCATCCAACTGATAAGGAAGGGAAACTACCCCATTTGCTACCAGGTCCAAAATACGAACTACCATCCGTTCGAAAACTGGCTGAAAGTAGGTATTTATCTTGATAGTCATAATTTATTCTTCCCAAATAAGAGATTAATCCGATTTGATTAATTGAACTGGTGGTTCCTGCCTTGTCAATTTGCGAAGCGTTATTTATCGTTCTTATATTATCGCTTGGATAGTCCAAACCAGTTACTTGACTTCTATTTATCTTTGTTGTTTGAGCAGTATAGCCTAACAAAGCGTTAATATTATGTTTCCCTACGGTTTTGTTGTAATTCAAGGTATTTTCTGAAAGTAAATCAATGTAGGAACTGGTCGAGTAAATACCCTTATTAACAATACCATCACCCGTGGCATTTCTATTTGACCAATTCAAGCCTGTGGTATTATTGATATAAACACTAGCCATCGTTTTGAAATCTAGGCCTTTGGTCAATGTTATTTTCAGATTGGCTGAGCTTTGTAGGCGATATTCATAAGTATCTAAATCTTGACTTATGACAGATGATTTCGGATTATTTTGTGATGATCCTGTTAATGGGCCAGTGGGACCGGTTGAAGTCCATAGCGAACCATCGGGCATTGTTCCAGAATAAATCTGGTTACTAAAATGTCTTGGATGGGCAAAATCCCCTGCCTTTATGTCAGCCCACTGAGGGTTTTGTCTTACCCAAGCCGCCGTTAATTCGTTGTGGTATACTGGTAACACACTTGAAAATCGCATGAAATTGGTGTAATTTTCAGAAGGTGTTTGTCGAGTAGAATAGGATGGATTAAGATTTAATGAAAGCTGAACTCGTTTCGTTAAATCGACATCTACTTTCGCTCTAATGTTAAGCTTCTCGTAGTTACTTTTGTACATCATTCCTTCATCTGATTGATACCCCCCTGAAATGAAATAACGCACATCTTTTTTCCCTCCGGACGTACTCAATTGAAGGTTTTGGAATTTTCCAGACCTAAGCGATTCACTCTGAAAATCAGAACCTCTTCCCCCTAACAAGGTTTGCTCAATAACATAAGCAGAACGGTCGTTGTCACCCGCAATTTGAGAAGCGGTTTGGGGCAATACACTCGGATCCGTCGCTCTAATGGCTGATTCTTTGAATAATAATTCTACGTATTCACTGGCAGTCATGATGTCGTAGCGTTTGTAGGCAGTTTTTTGACCAACTGAATATTTGAAACTGTAAGTTGGCTTATCTGATTTTCCGCTTTTTGTCGTGATTAAAATAACGCCACTCGCACCCCGAGAACCATAAATTGCCGCTGAAGCCGCATCTTTTAAAACTTCTACTGATTCAACGTCTGCCATATTCACAAAAGCAAGTCCGTCCGGAACAGGTTGTCCGTCCACCACTACTAAGGGGGATGATCCAGCATTGACAGAACTCAATCCTCTGATGGTAATTTTGGGGGTTGCTCCCGATTCTGATGACGTATTTTGTATTTGAACCCCAGCAATTTTTCCTTGCAACGCCTGATCAAGTCTAGCTACGGGTGCTTCATCAATTTTTTCATCTTTAAATTTAGAAACGGAACCTGTTAAACTTGATTTCTTGATTGTACCGTACCCAATAACCACTACTTCGTCTAATGCTTTGAGGTCATTTTTTAAAGAAATATTAATCGTGGTTTTATTGCCTGCCAGCATTTCTTGTACGGTGTAGCCAACAAAACTAAAAACTAAAATTGATTTTGAATCTGGTGCTGTAATTGTATATTCACCTTTGTCATTTGTCGACGTTCCACGGGTCGTACCCTTGATAGAAACGTTTACCCCTGGCATTGGCTCGCCATTTTCAGCGTCGGTTATCTTACCCTTAATGACGATGTCGGCTAGGTTTGACTCGTTTTGAAGGGTAACAGACTTTTTTCCATTAGCACTTTCTGCAGCTTGATTTCTATTGAGTATAATAGTACTCCCAGATAGTCTGTAATTAATTTGTAGTGGCGTTAAAAAAGCGTCTAAAACATTTTTTAAGGGCTGATTTTGCGCATTGATGGTCGTTCTTTGCTGTACTTCGATTGCGGTTGAACTATAAACAAATCTTAGATTTGTTTCTTCTTCGATTTGTGTTAGAATTGTCTTGACAGACTTATCTTGCAACCGAATCGAAATCCGCTTTTCGAGTAAATCCTGAGCATTTAGATCCTTTGCTGAAGCCATGCCAACGTAAAACATAACGAGAAATAACTGAGAGAGGGATACACTCATACATTTCAAGAAATACTTGTTTTTTAGTAGTTTTCTTTTCATTTTTTAGACTGTTTTGGATAATTTAACATACACAATGGTAAAAAGTTTGGATTATAAATCACTGAATATTGCGATTCACTTGGTAGTTTAAAATAGTTATTCAAGTTGGGCTAAGTCTCATCAATTCTTTTCCATGATTTTAGCATTTAAACTATTTTATTAGCTACAACCAGTCGCATAAATTACGATTTGGCCATCCATTATTTCATAACGAGCATGAATCGTTTCGCACAGGATGCCAATTTTATCGTACAATGATTGGCTTTCGTCAAAAACGGCGGTTAAGCTGCATTTAGCCAATAAATCATTGTCAAAAATAATTTTTACACCGTATGCTTGTTCGAGTTCAATTAAAACTTTTGAAATGGGTGTTTCGTCGTAACTAATTTTTTTACTATTCTGATTATTGTTGAGAAGTATGGGTCTTGGCACCAAAGTTTTAACCAATTTTTCTATCCTTTTCTCAAAAATAATTTGTTGATTTGGGCTGATTAACATTTGTTCAGGATGAGCCTCGTTTGGCGATCCTATTTTTTTTTGTTGATAGACTGTTACCCTACCCGTCCTAACGGCTACTAAAGTTTTTGCTTCACTTTTATAGGCTCGAATATTAAAACTAGTTCCTAAAACTTTGGTAACAATACCTCCTGCATAAACTAAAAATGGGTGTTTTGAATCCTTCTTGACTTCAAAAAATGCTTCGCCCATTAGATAAACCGTTCTATTCTTAAGCCCAAAATCAGAAGCTATCGTTAGGTTACTGCCTTTTTTTAAGGTAACTGTACTACCATCGCTCAATTGTAGAACTAAGGGCTGATTGCCGTTATTTTGAGTTTCTGTTGGCTTTGCAGGATAATTTTTTGACAAATCTTTTTTCCAATTGTTTATCCTATTCCCAACATAGACACCAACTGACATTATCAAAAAAATCATGGCTGCCATTTTCAACCATTTGATTTTTTTCATCGGATACGTTGGAGATGAGGTATTCATCAAAATATTGTGAATACCTTGTTCTACTATGTCTTTAGGAATTTCAATCGCTACTATTTGGGAAGCAACCACTAATGATTTGGCTTCTTCTACAATAGTTCTTTTTTCTGGAAATTTATTCAACCAATTTTCCCAAAATTGATTTTCTTTGGATAATTTTCCCAAAACCCATTTTCTAAAAAAAAGGTCTTGAACAAAATCCTCTAACTGATAATTTTCAAATTTATTCATAACTTATTTAATCATTTCTAAAAATGAAAGACAGATACTCATCACCCAGTTTTTTCGTAAAAATTTTAAGGCTTCATACACTAAATTGATCGCTGAATGTTGGTTTATTGACATAATTTCTGAAATCTGGTCATACTCTAATTCTTGAAAAAATCTAAGATATAATACCTCTCTTTGTCTCTTTGTAAGGGTGGTTAGATAGTGTTTCAATTTCAAAAGTGTCTCATGTTCTATTTCGTTATGAATTAAATATGACTCAATATTAAACTGTACTTCAATCTCATAGTCATCCTCAAGATTGGACACTTTTTTATTCCAGAAACTACGCTCTTTTTCTTGAAAGAGACGTCTTCGGTAAGAAGTGGCAAGGTATGCGGGTATGGATTGTGGCGTATTAAGATGTTCACGACGATTCCATAAATCAATAAATAAATCTTGGAGACAATCCTGTGCAAAATCACGGTTACTTACTAATCGAACGCCATAATTTAATAAGTTTGGATAATAGTTGTTTAATAGTCTTTCAAAAGCGATTCTGTCGCCTGATTTGAAGGCTTGCCAAGTGTGAATTTCAAGATGGTTGTCCTTCTCGTACCTATTTTCTTTCTTTACTTTATGTTCTTCGATATCCAAATTTTTGTATTATTTAATGTAAAAATTAAACTTTACTTGTATTTAACTATAAGAGACATTCTCAAATAAAAAATCCTGAAAAAAATATTTTTTTTCAGGATTTTTTATTTGCATCACAAAAAAACTTTACATCTGTTCTCAGCTTAATATCCATTCTATTTTCAAATTTTAATTTTTTTGTGTAAGTA
>JBBAKZ010000215.1:0-2353 GCA_040403275.1 Arcicella sp.
CTACTTTAGAAGACTTAGAGAAGCCTCTGATAGTCTTGCAGAAAGCTATGTGAGAAGAGATAAGTTTAGATATTATGATGCGCTTTCAAAAGAAGAATAACAGGAATTTAAGAATGCTTTTAGTCAATATTTAAAGGAAGAAAATGTTAAAATCAAAGAACAAATCGCTATTGGGAAACAGATGATGGTGGATGCTGGGATTCCGATTTCGTAATTATCCATTTTCTTCCCAAAAAGCCCTAAAAACGAAACTTTTTAGGGCTTTTTGCTTGTTGGTTTTTAAATGTCCACAAACTCTAATACACTTCCAGAAACAAGGCAACAAGTTATCCAAAAAATGAACGATTTGGGTAGTCAAGGTATACCTTTTCTTTGCGTAATTGATTATGAATTGAAACAGCCCATTGTCCTGACTTTGGAGGCGGTTGAACAAGCAAATATCTTCTATAAAATTAACGATAAAACGAACTTTTCTTTTGGGGAATCTCCTAATGAAAAACCGCTTTTTTTTGAAAAATATCCAATCAGTTTTCAAGAATACAAACGGTCATTTGATTTTGTAAAACAGGCAATGCTGCGTGGAGATAGTTTCTTAACGAATTTGACGAAGCCGACACCCATCAAAATTAATCTATCTTTAATGGATATTTTTCAAAGAAGTCGGGCGAAGTATCAATTATATTTCAAAGATAAATTTGTGTTATTTTCTCCGGAAATATTTGTCAAAATTCAAGACGGAATTATTTCTTCTCACCCCATGAAAGGAACAATTTCAGCCGATATTCCAGATGCTGAAAACGTTATTTTGAACGATAGGAAAGAATTGGCCGAACATACCACCATCGTTGATTTAATTCGTAACGACATCAGCATAATTTCGGAAAAAGTATGGGTCGAAAAATTTAGGTATGTCAGTAAAATTCACACAAATGGCGGAGATTTTTTACAAGTAAGTTCCGAAATTTGCGGAAAACTTTCATTGGATTATCAAGCCCAAATCGGGACTATTTTATTCAAATTATTGCCCGCAGGTTCAATCTGTGGAGCGCCGAAACCGCAGACTTTGGCAATTATAAAAGAAGCTGAAAATTACGATAGAGGCTATTATACGGGTGTTTTTGGGATATTTGACGGTAAAAATTTCGACAGTTCCGTAATGATACGTTTTATAGAAAAACAAGAGGATGGAAGTTTTATTTTTAAAAGTGGGGGTGGAATAACCGTTTTTTCGGACGCACAAGCTGAATACCAAGAAATGATTGACAAAGTGTATTTATCGATCAAATAATATGATTTTAGAAAATCATTGTACAATTTATGTGGAAACAAAAAATACTTAGCCTTTTAGCAATTAATCAAATAGCTCTTGAAGTTACCGAGAATCAATCAATTTTTGAGCTATTTTTGCTTCCCGAGCATCAACTTTATTTGCATTTTATTGACTTATCTACTTTTCAAGGAAACGGTATTATTCCTGTCAATTATTTCAAAGATTTTTCTGATAAATTTAATGCCCAAAACCAAAGGATTATCCATCTTTGGGAAGACGTTTACTTCGCAAAACCTGATTTGGTTGAATCTCGTATTTTGGCAATTTTAGGCAAATTTAATCGTCTGCACGCTAGGCATTCCATAATTGGAAGAATTGATAAACCCACAGCCGATAAGTTTTTGGAAACCAATCACTTGCAAGGTTCGGTAAAAGCAAAATTTAAGTACGGATTGTTCTTGAAACCGCAATATTTAGATCGTTTTATGGCTAATCCTGTCTGTTTGCTTAACTCCTTCAACACGGATAATAGCCTTTTCAAGACAATAGAACCAAAATTAATTGCGGTCGCTACTTTTAGCGGAGGAAGAATGATGAAATTTGGCGAAAGAGCCGGTACTCGGTCGTATGAACTAATAAGATTTGCCTCCTTAAAAGGATGTGTAGTGGTGGGAGGAATGGATAAATTGTTGAAAGCATTTATCCTAGAACACGAACCCGACGATATTATGTCATACATTGATAGAGATTGGTCGGATGGTAGAAGTTATATTAAATTAGGTTTTTTTAAGATTGATGACTTAATTCCTCAAAGTGTTGTTGTTGATAAAAAGGCTTATACGCACCTGATTACACACGAAAAAATCTGTCAAAAAATCAATGCTGGAAGTATAAAATTTCTTAAAATACTAAGGTAAACCTTTTGAAATGTAACAGTTTGGCCTTGCAAAATAATGAGTTTTAGTAAATATTGTTCTAATTTTGTGTTTTAGTTATTAGTTAAGGGTTAATAGAGATTTAACTTTTATATTTCTATAACTAATAACCATTATTGATAATCAAAAAACATGGAATATAATTTTA
>JBBAKZ010000215.1:2363-5757 GCA_040403275.1 Arcicella sp.
GAAGTAGAACAAAAATGGAGACAGTTTTGTGAATCAAATGAGACTTTTAAAACTGAAATTGATACCTCAAAACTGAAATATTATGTCTTAGATATGTTCCCGTATCCATCCGGAGCCGGTTTGCACGTTGGGCATCCGCTTGGGTATATTGCCACTGATATCATTGCTCGCTACAAGCGATTGAAGGGTTTTAATGTTTTGCATCCCATGGGTTTTGACTCTTTTGGTTTACCTGCCGAACAGTATGCTATTCAAACGGGACAACATCCTGCGATAACTACGGAAGAAAATATTACCACTTACATTCGTCAACTAAAACAAATTGGTTTTAGCTACGATTGGAGTAGAGAAGTGCGTACTTCAGATTCAAAATATTACAAATGGACGCAGTGGATTTTCATGCAATTATTCAATCATTATTACGATAAAGAGGCAAATAAGGCTTTGAAAATTGCTGATTTAATCGAAAAATTCACAAAAGAAGGAAATAAATCGGTTAATGCGGTTTGTGATGAAGATACGCCCGTTTTTACTTCGGAGGAATGGAATGCCATGAGCGAATTTGACCAGCAATCGATATTATTGAAATATCGTTTGACTTATCCCGACGAATCGGTGGTAAACTGGTGTCCAGGTTTGGGAACTGTTTTAGCGAATGACGAAGTAAAAGATGGTGTTTCGGAACGGGGAGGATTTCCGGTTGAGCAGAAAAAAATGAAGCAATGGGCGATGAGAATTACTGCCTACGCTGACCGTTTGATTGATGGATTGAATGATGTGGATTGGTCTGACGCCTTGAAAGAACAACAACGGAACTGGATTGGGAGAAGTACGGGAGCTTCGGTTCGTTTTTCGGTACTAACCCCTAACCCCCAACCCCTAACTCCTAAAAACATCGAAGTTTTCACTACTCGTGTTGATACTATTTATGGTGTTTCATTCATGGTAATTGCGCCAGAATTAGAATCAGTGCCGTTTTTGACAACACCAGAGCAAAAAGAAGCCGTTGAAGAATATGTAAAATGGGTAGCTTCTCGAAGTGAATTAGACCGGATGTCGGAAGTGAAAAAAGTTTCGGGAGTGTTCACTGGAAGCTACGTGATTAATCCTTTCAATGACGAAAAAGTGCCGATTTACTTGGCTGATTACGTTTTGGCTGGTTACGGAACGGGTGCGGTGATGGGCGTTCCTTCGGGCGACCAACGTGACTGGAATTTTGCGACCCATTTTAATTTGCCAATTATTCCAATTCTTGACGCTCAAAAAGAGATGGAAACCCAAGCAGATAATACCAAAGAAGGGAAATATATCAATTCGGGGATTATCAACGGGATGGGATACAAGGAAGCAACCAAAACCTTAACGACGTATTTAGAGGAAAAAGGCATCGGAAAAGGAAAAATCCAATACCGTTTGAGAAACGCCGTTTTTAGCCGCCAACGTTATTGGGGTGAGCCAGTTCCGGTTTATTTCAAGCACGGTCTACCGTATTTGATTGTAGAATCAGAATTGCCATTAGAATTACCCGTAATCGATAAATATTTACCCACCGAAACGGGCGAACCACCTTTGGGACGTGCCGAAAATTGGAAATATAAAGGTGAATACGAATATGAACTTTCTACCATGCCGGGTTGGGCGGGTTCTTCTTGGTATTGGTACCGTTATATGGATGCACAGAACGAGCAAGAATTTGCTTCGCAGGAGTCAATCAATTACTGGAAAGCCATTGATTTATACATCGGAGGTTCTGAACACGCTACTGGACATTTATTATACAGTCGTTTTTGGAATAAATTCTTGAAAGATTTAGGATTAGTGCCAGAAGAAGAATTTGCTAAGAAATTGATTAATCAAGGCATGATTCAAGGACGTTCTAACTTTGTTTATCGGGTGAAATCTTCGGTGGGGGAGGGCAAAAATCCTATTTTTGTTTCTTATCATTTGAAAGACCAGTACGAAACAACGAGTATTCACGTGGACGTAAATATGGTCAATAACGATATTTTAGATACCAATGCTTTCAAAAATTGGAGAGAAGATTTTGTGAATGCCGAGTTTATTTTGGAGGCCGGAAAATACGTTTGTGGGGTAGAGGTTGAGAAAATGTCGAAATCGAAATACAACGTTGTCAATCCAGATATTTTGGTCGACAAAGTGGGCGCTGATACCTTACGTTTGTACGAAATGTTCCTAGGGCCTTTGGAACAAGCAAAACCTTGGAATACCAACGGAATTGACGGTTCATTTAGATTTATCAAGAAAGTTTGGCGTTTGTTTTATGATGATTTAGGCAACTTTAAAGTGAAAGACGAAGCCCCAACACCAGCTGAATTGAAGGTTTTACATACCGCCATTAAAAAAGTGGAAGAAGATTTAGAGCGTTATTCGTTCAATACAGTTGTGTCAACGTTGATGATTTGTGTGAATGATTTAGGTTCGTTAAAATGTGCTAAAAAGGCGATTTTGCAAGAATTAGTCATTTTAATGTCGCCCTATACGCCACATATCGCCGAAGAATTATGGACGTTATTGGGCAACGATGCAGGAACGATTTCTTACGCTTCATTCCCGAAATTTAATCCGGGTTATTTGGTAGAAGCCAATTTTGAATATCCGATTTCGATTAATGGAAAAGTGAGAGCAAATATTTCATTTCCAACGGATGCACTTCCTGCGGATATTGAAGCGGGTGTTTTAGCCAATGAAATCGTTCAGAAATGGTTGGAAGGCAAAGCGCCTAAAAAAGTAATTGTTGTGCCAAAACGAATTGTAAATGTGGTTCCTTGAAATTTTGCAACCACATAGATAGCATAGAGGACATAGGTTTTGAGGGAAACTGGGGAAACATTATTTAAGTAGAAGTTCATATTTGAAAAATCTTGTATTTCTGATATGTGTTTAATAATCAATTAGTTGATGAAGGAACCCCTAACCCCCAAAACCCAACACCTACTGATTCAATGATTATTGATTAATTTACTTGACATTTAAAATTCAAACCCTTATCTTTGCACCTCTAATTACAAAAAAAAGATTTAAACAAAAATATAATATGCTGATTATCAATATCAAAGAAAACGAGTCAATCGACAAAGCGTTAAAAAGATTTAAGAAAAAATTTGAAAAAACTGGTGTAGTTAAGCAACTTCGTAGAAGAGGTGCTTTTATTAAGCCATCAATTACTCGTCGTACCGAAATGATTCGTGCGTCTTATAAGCAAAGAATGTACGGTAACGAAGAGGCATAGTTCCTTGATTTGATTTTATAACATTTATGTTATCAATTTAATCGTGAATTAAGCCGATAACCGTCAGCAACAAAAAGCGTTAGAATAGACTTAAAAGTTTGTTTTAACGCTTTTTTATTGAACTGTAGTCTAAGGATTTTACGG
>JBBAKZ010000216.1:0-5746 GCA_040403275.1 Arcicella sp.
AAAAAAGTGTAACGATTTTGGGTACCATGCCACTTTTTAGGTTTCAGGAATAACAGTTGCAAAATCGAACGGAGTTTTTAATGAATAATTTTTAGTTTAGGGAAATTGTAAATTTAAAAATACCAGACATTCGCTGTTGAACTTCTCGAAAAATATCCATTGTGGGTAAATAACTTTCGGGAAGTTATTCCAAATCAAATATGGTACGTTATTTTTTACAATCTCCCCTAACTCAGACAATCAATAAATTAACGGAGTAATTTATTACCTCCTTAATTATGTATTACTCACGGTATGACTTTGTTAAGTCATGCCAGAGTTTTAAAAAGCGTGTATTTAAACCATCTATGAAGAACTTCTTTAAAATAACTGGTATCATTTTATTAGCTATACTCCTACTTTTTTTAGGAGTATTTTTCTATTTTCAGACCTCAGGAGGGCAGAGATTTTTGACAAATCAAGTGGTTGCTTATCTAAAAACTCAAATTGACAAACCGTTCACTATCAACAAGATAAATTACAAAATTCCTGATTGGATTGAACTGAATGGCGTGTATTTTAGTGATAATCAAGGAGATACTTTATTGGCAGGGCAAAAGTTATATTTGAATATGGATATGCTTGGAATTCTCCAAAACAAAGTGTTAATCAATGAAATAAATCTTGAAAATATTAAGGTAAATATCAAACGAACATTGCCCGATACTACTTTTAATTTCGCTTATATTCTGAATGCTTTTATTCCTAAAACTGACCCTAAAATTGTTACTGATACTACCAAAGGCGTTCCGCTGAAATACAGTATTTCTAATGTAAAATTTAAAAATGTCGCCTTAAAATATTTGGATGATGTTACGGGGGTCGAGGCAAAGGTGCATTTAGACAATACTGAGGCATCTTTTACTGATTTTGACCCAGCTACTTCAAAATATCATTTAGATAAACTGATGCTTAATGGTGGAAATATGAACTTGCGTTTGTATCCATCCATTCCTACGAAACCTTCTACTGAAACTTTATCGTCTGACACCTTGGATTTAGCATTTACGGAGTTGGATGTGAAGGATATCAATTGGAAAATTATCGAAGAAGAATCAGGATTGATTAATACTGTAAAATTGGGAAGACTCAATGCCAAAGGTGACCAAATAAATTTATCGGGCGAGAAAGTACATTTAAAGTCCGTTGATTTGTTTAATACCGATGCGAGTGTCGTTTTTTTGAAGAAGAAACCTTTAAAAGGTACGATAGTAAAAGGTAAAAAAGAAGTCGAACCCGCCTCAACCAACAACTGGAAAGTATTGGTTGATAAAATCGTTTTTGACCGAAATAATATTCAATATCAAGATTTGAATGCGCCAAAGCAAAAGCGAGGAATGAATTATAGTGACCTAAAAATCAGCAATTTAAAACTAAATTCCGAACGTTTTTACTACTCCCCTACGCAAACTTCGGGCTGGATTTATAGCGGTTCATTTAAAGAGAAATCGGGGTTTGAAATTCAGAATCTACAAACAGATTTTGCTTATACCGATAAACAAACTTTCCTCAAAAAATTCTTAATCAAAACCCCGCAATCCATTCTCAGAGATGAATTAGTTTTGACCTACGCTTCCATGAACCAATTGACGAATGATATTGGGAAAGTTCGAGTGAAAACTGCACTAAAAAATAGTCAATTAGCTTTTAAAGATATTTTATTATTAGTGCCCGATTTGGCAGAAACACCACCGTTTAAAGGCAATGAAAAAGAACTTTTGCGATTTAATGGTGCCCTTTCAGGAACGGTAAATAATTTAAAAATCGCTCCAACTTCTATCAAAGGTTTTGACCAAGCAAAATTAAATTTTCAAGGGCAAATTGTGGGTCTTCCCGATGTCAATAAAACGTCTTTGAATGTAGAGGTAAAAGAACTTTTTATTACGAAAAAAGACCTTTTAAAAATCGCTCCGAAGGGTTCAATTCCGAACTCAATTGAACTACCTCAGAAAGTGGATATTGTGGGAAAAATCAATGGTAATTTGGCTAATTTATTGTTGGATACCAGACTAAAATCTGACTTGGGAAATGCTGCTTTCAAGGGAAAATTAGTGAATATTTCGGCCGATAAAAACCAACAATACGAGGGAATAATTGCCTTTCAAGACTTTGAAATGGGAAAATTCTTGAAAAAGACGGAACAAATTGGGAAAATATCTTTATCGGCGAAAATAAAAGGAATTGGAATCGACCCAAGGACGATGAGAGGCTCGGTTGATGGCACAATTCAACAAGCAGAATTGAAAGGATATAATTATAAAAATGTGGTTTTACAGGCTGATTTAGCCAATCAAATTGCCACCATAAAAGGCAATATCAAAGACCCCAACATTTCATTATTGATTGATACAAAATTAAATATCTCCCAAGCGTATCCGAGTATAAAAGGAAATATAAATATTGCTCAATTAAATTTAAAACCGTTGGGATTTTATGCTGATAATATCTGGATTCGGGGCGACATTGACATGGATATGCCAAATACAAATCCTGATAATCCGAGTGGTACGATTTTAATTAAGGAAGGCACATTATTACAAGATGGAAAACCGATAAAAATTGAAAACACTTCGTTGACCGCTACCAATACGCCCGAAGGCAAAAAAATTACCATAGATGCTCCCTTTTTGAAAGCGAATTTGAAAGGAAATTTTAATTATTTAGAACTTTCTGATATTTTCATTTCCACGACAAATAAATATTTTGTTTTGCCTGACATTGCTTACAAACCCATGCCAGCTACGTATAATTTAACGATGGACGTGAAAGTGATAATACATCCACTCCTTCAAGCATTTGCACCGGGTTTGACACGCTTGGACACGACCCGCTTGTTGGCAAGTTTAGATAGTCAGGCTGATACAATTTTTAGAGCGAACTTAACGATGCCTTATCTGGAATACGATACCATCAAAGTTAGAAATGTTAACATGCAAATGGCTGGAAATGCCACCAAATTAATCTATTCGGGCGGACTTGATGGCGTAGTTTTAACGGGTTTTCAGGTTAGAAAAACAAGTTTGTCGGGCGATGTGAGTAATAATACCGCCAGCTTCAAAGCTACATTCAAAGACTCAATTAACAAAGACCGTCATGCCGTAGCTGGATTATTGCAAAGCGTTGATAATCAATATCTTATTCGATTGAGAAAAGGGGGTTTGTTCTTGAATTATGTGCCTTGGCAAGTGGATTCTATGGGATATATTGCTTACGGAAATACGGGTTTATTGATTAGAAATTTCAACATTAATCGTGGGCAAGAAAGGCTTTCGGTTAACAGCACAACCGATACGCCCAATGGTCCTATTAACGTTACAACTGATAGCTTAGATATTCAGAATTTTGTAACCTTATTTTCACCCGATTCAACCTTGGCGAGTGGCAAAATTGATGGTAAAATTTTGTTGAGTAATTACATGACTACGCCTTCGTTTACGGGAGATATTGCCATTAAAAATTTCCGTTTTCAGAAGACTGCCATTGGGGATTTAGATGTAAACGTTTTTAATGAAACAGCGACTAAAATTACCGCCAAAGCTACTTTAATTAGTGCGAATAATGACCTTTCTTTAACAGGAAATTATTATTTAAAAACCAAAAATTCTCTCGATTTAAACCTAAATATCAATAAGTTAGGTGCAGAAACGGTGGAGGCTTTTAGCTTCGGAATGTTGCGAAGAGCGAAGGGGATTTTATCAGGAAAAGCCAGCATAAAAGGTTCAACGACAAGTCCGCAATTGGATGGGAATTTGAGCTTTGACAAAGTGGCTTTTGACGTTTCTCAATTGGGCAGTCGATATTTGATTGATAAACAAAACTTGATTTTTGAAGGGCAAACCATTCGCTTAAATCAGTTTACGGTGAGTGATACCTTGAACCAGCCTTTAAAAGTGAATGGTACGGTTGTTTTGACGAATATTCCGTTAGTAAAATATGATTTGACGGTGGAAGCGAAGAATTTTATGGTACTAAATTCTACCCGAAAAGACAATGATTTCTTCTATGGAAAGGGCTTTGTTGACGCTAATTTATCTTTACAAGGAGTTTCTGAAAAAGCAAAAATTGAAGGCGATATTAAGTTGAAAGAAAACAGTAAGATTTCAATCATTGTGCCAAGTTTGGATGATGTGAGCAACAGCGAAGGCGTTGTTGTTTTTGTAAATCGGAAAAATCCACCAAGCGATTCTATCAAAAAAGATACGACAAATACGGATATGTTTGTGAACAATTTTGTCTCTGAAATTGCTCTTGACATTGAAGCGGATGATAAATCGGAATTAACGATTGTGGTGGATGAAATTAACGGTGACAATTTGGTAGTGAAAGGCAATGCACGCCTCAATGCGGGTGTAAATGCCAACGGTCAATCGTTCATTTTTGGAACTTATGACTTGACAGAGGGTAATTATGGCTTAACTTATGAAGTGCTGAAACGGCAATTTCTCATCCAAAAAGGCAGTAATATTATCTGGACTGGCGACCCGATGAATGCCGACGTGAACATTACAGCTATTTATCGAACCAGCACTTCTCCGCTTGATTTAATGACCAATGAGACCAATGCGAATCAAGATATTTATCGGCAAAAAATGAATTTTGATGTGCTATTAACGATGTCTGGAAAATTGTCAAAACCAGTACCCTCATTTAAAATTGAGGTATCAAAAGAACAGAATTTAACGGTTTCGCAGGATTTAATTAAAAATGTTGGTGACAAATTGACCATTTTAAATGATGGTTCGGATAATGGCGACGAAGCCAACATTGATAAACAAGTATTTGCTTTGTTAATTCTCAATCGTTTTTTCTCGGATAAATCTTCTGATTTCTTTTCAACTAGTGGCGGAGGAGTAAATGCTGAGGCAATTGCACGGCAAAGTGTGAGTAAATTATTATCCAGTCAATTAGACCAATTGGCTTCTGATTTGATCAAAGACGTTGATTTGGACGTAAATTTATCGTCTTCCCAAGATTATTTTAACGGAGAATCTGCTAAGCGAACCGATTTGAGTTTGGGCTTATCAAAAGGCTTTTTTAATGATAAAATTGAGGTAAAAGTTGGTCGAAATTTTGAGTTGGAAAATACCTCAAAAATCTCTCGAAATCCTTCCGAAGTATTTGATAATTTGACAGTTAACTATAAATTAACCAACGATGGTCGCTATTTATTTAAGGCTTTCCGAAAGAATCAATTTCAATCGGTTTTGGAGGGCTTTATTGTGGAAACGGGGGTTGGTTTCACAATCACGATGGAATACGGAAAGTTCAAAGAAATCTTTGCTAAAAGGACGAAATAGTGAATGGAACGCAGATGACGCAGATGCCTTCGGCAACGCAGATTTTCGCAGATTTTTTTATTGGGACGTTTAAGTTTTTGTCTTTATAAATGCCTGTGAATGTTTTATAAATCAAAATTACAAATACGAAAAATAATTTGTAAGATAAGGTAAGAATACGATACTAATAATGATAGATAAAATAAAAATTCTCTTAAATCTACGTTGCAAGCATCAAGGCGGACGGCAAATCTCATCTGCGTTCCATAATTCGCTGGGGTTATTACTTTTGATACCAATATTTTTGAGTAGTTGTTCGGTCACGAAACATCTGCCCGCTGGCGAAAGTCTATACGTGGGAGCAAAAGTAAAAGTGGTCGCTGATTCTGGCATTTCCAAGACAGAAATAAAGAACGTAGAAACACTGGTGA
>JBBAKZ010000217.1:0-5719 GCA_040403275.1 Arcicella sp.
TCATAAACATGGTATAAAATTTAACCGCTTCTATGCTTGATTTTTCCGAAAATGCGGTATCACCTTTCACGGGTTTTCCGTAGTCGTTGCCCACTCGTCTATCTAATATCAAATTGAATGCTGTTGTTCCTGGCTTTACAGAGGCATAGGTAGCTGACCCGGGCCATGCACCTGGAGAAGACAAAGCGTTTCCGTTAAGTTTGTCTAAGTCTTGATAAACATAAAAGCGAGTAACACCAACTCCAGGAGCTCCCGCAGGAATATTAGAAGTATAAGTATTAATGACTTTTAGATTTGCTTTCATAGGGTCAGCAAATTGCCACTGTTGATTGGCTTCTATTAGATTTTTTTCGCAGGAAAATAAACCCGCAAAAAATAATGTTAAAACGATAATTGCTATATATTTCATGTTGATAAATCAGTTTTATGTTAGTTCTTTATGGCAAAAAACGTAGGAATTGTGTGATAATCAGCATCAAGTCCTTTTACTTTTTTAAGCGCCTCTACATTCCAAAGGTATTCAGAGTTGTATCTTGGGCGTACACGATACACATTTTTGTTTAAATTATCAGGATAGTAAGTTGCCAAAGTCCACGTTGGATATACCTCTGGATTATATTGATAACGACGCAAGTCCACCCACGTTTCTTCAAAGCCATAACCCCAAAGCGCCAAATATTTTTGAACCATAATATCTTTAATGGTCAGTTCACTGGCGGTTTTGGGACTTACTGCGGTGATGTACGCAGTTACATCGGCGGGGGTGAAATTTTTATAGCCTGTGTAATTTCTCGTAAACATATCGAAATTGGCTTTAATTCCAGCCTGAAAAGCTAAATAAGCCAAGTTTTTATCCCCTTTCAAAAAAGCCGCTTCCGATTTTATAAACTGCAATTCCGCCAAAGTCATAATTGGAAATTTTGCATTATTCTTGAAAAAACTTCGTGAATCCGTATCAACTCCTCCTGTGGGTGAAGCGTTGGTGGCTGTTCCGAAGAAATTATATGTTTTTCTATTGGCTGGTAAAGTGGTACTTTCCCCTAAATTTACGGTTATCCCTCTAAAAATACCATCATCACTAGGTTTGAAAAGATACGCCATTCGTGGGTCTTTGACTCCTGCATAGAATGATGAGCCATCCATCAATCTAATGACGTAATCGGAGGGGCGATAGGCTGGCATATTAGCACGGCGAGGTCCAAAAAAGTTAGCATCACTAGAAGAGGCGGGTCCATTATTGTAAAGTACCATTGCTTCATCATCCAAACTGGCAATTGAGGCGTCCACATTTTTGATTACGTCGTCTGGCTTGTAGGTACTTTTCAGAGAATATCGATGCGCTAATTTTGCACGAACACCATTTACAAATTTTTGCCATTTTGCCATATTTCCACCATAAAACCATCTGTCAGCATTGATAAAATCGGCTGAAATTTGTTTAGAAGAGGCTCTTTTTAAATTATTTTCAGCCGAATCACAAAGTACAGCTACGTATTTATAAACATCTTCCTGTGAATCATATTCAAAAGTAAGTCGTTCAGTATCAAATGCTTGCCTTAAAATAACATCTCCATGATAATCTGTTAAGTTCAACCAACTCCAGGCAAAGATGGCATACCCAGCACCCACGTATTCAGGTTTATTTTCTTTTCGAGCATCACGAATCATGTTATTCCCGTTTTGCCCTAACAACCAATAGTGCATTCTCCATTTCTCGCCTCCGTTATCAGAATTTGGGTCATATCCCTGTCTATCCCAAGAACCACTTGCCGAGGTGATAGTCCAATATTGAGTATATCTGCCCGTAAAACGAGAGTCAAACTGAATTCCACCAGCCATATTGGCAAACAAAGCGGGTAATGCTTCTGAAGGTGCAACTTCAGTAGGGGCGTTTGGGTTTTTGAACGCTTCTTCAATATAGTTTTTGCATGAAAACGTACTGATTGCTAGAATAAATATGATGAATATTTTTTTCATTTTCTTAATATCTGTTAATAAACTTGATTATTTTACTTTGAAATCAACTCTTAAACCTGCTGAAAATCCACGAGGAATTGACGTTGAAAACCAATCAATCCCAAAACCGCCAATTCCTTGCGTTGAAGCATTGTTTGAATTAGTTGCCGTTGGGTCTGCCCCTGAATAATTGGTTAAAATGAACAAATCTGTTCCATTTACAAAAACGCTGGCATTTTCAAAACCAATTTGATTCAAGAAACGTTTTGGAAGAGAATAACTCAAAGATAACTGACGTAAACGAAGCCAATTAACGCCTCTCTCTACAAAATTTACTGGATAAAGTCTTCCGTCTTGATAATAGGTAGTTGACTGAGGAAAGATTTGAATGGTATTCACCGTTGGCTTGTCAGTTTCCTGCAAACCATCGTTTAACACCCCAGGCACAATTTGAGCTTTTTCACGGTCGAGTGTCAGGGCAGTATGTCCCACTAAAGTACGAGCATAAGCGGTTCCGTTCATAATGTCTCCACCTTTTCTAATATCTAGAAGGAAGGAGAAATTAAATTTTCCGTAAATACTAAAACTATTGTTTATTCCCAAGGTGAAATCAGGATTACGTTCTGCAATTTTCTGATAGTTTGGATTAACTAAGGGGTTTCCAGTACCCGGGTCAATTAATGTTTGCCCCTTTGAATTGCGGAGATAGTCTTGTCCTGTGATTGAGGTAGTTGAACCTCCCGGAATCAAACCATTTCTGAAACCACTTACGAAAGTATCTGAATTATAATATTCTGGGATGTTAGCTGGCAAATTTAATACCTCATTTTTGGTTGTGGCAAAGTTAAAGGTAGTATTCCAAACTAAATTCTTAGAGACGATTGGTTGCCCCGTTAAAATTACTTCTACGCCTTCATTGCGAGTATCTGCAACATTGAGGGTTGATAAAATAAAGCCCGAACCATAGCTTAATCGAACACCACGCACGATTTGTCCGATATTTTTAGTGTTGTAATAAGCGGCGTCAATCCCCAATCTACCTTTAAAGAATTTTAATTCAGTTCCGATTTCATAAGTGCTTTGACGCTCAGGAACGATAAATGGATTGTTATTCGTAAAACCATAACCATAACCCAAGCCACTTGTTAACTGTTTGGCATAAACGGATTGCGAACCATAAGGAGAAATGTCTTTCGCAGTTTGGGCAACTGATGCACGTAATTTACCATAAGTAAAGACAGTACTTTTGGGTAACAAATCGCTAAATATGAAAGCTAAGCTGGTAGCAGGATAGAAAAATGAACGAGCATTTTCTGGAAGCGTTGAAGTCCAGTCATTACGTCCGGTAACCGTCAGCGTTAGCCATTTATCATAACTCAAAATGTATTCACCAAAAACACCCTGTAAACGTCTGATTGTCAGGGTATCACGGCCCAATGAACGACTATCTAAATAAGTGGCGGGGTTAATAGTTCTAAATTCCGGTATGTACGAAATATTTCCAACAACTTGCTTCACCAAACCTTGTCCACGCTTTGAGAAAGTCTCGGTTCTGAAATCATCAACTGCCGTTCCCACTCTTAAATCCATACTGATTTTTGAATTGATTTTTTTACTAGCTCCCACAATAAATACACCACTCAAACCACGAAAATCTTGGGTGTATTCCTCCAATTGTCCACCAACGTTAAGATAATCATTTGAATTAGGATGATAAAATGTATAGCCACTTTGGTTATAACCATCTTGGCTTCCTTTTGCAATTAAAGTAAGCCAATCCAGAGGTTTGTAGATAATGGAAAGATTGTAGATTCTTCGATAAGTGGCATCCTCGCTCTTATTTTTATTAACCGACCAATACGCATTATCTATCTCGGCAAAGTTATCATTGTCAAAAAATCGACGACGAACATCGGAAGATTTTTCATATACACTTGCGTCATCCGTTACGGGCCAGTAGAGCAATCCTTGCAAATACCCATTTGCTCCTTTCAAGGCCTTTAAATTTTTGCTTTCGGTATAAGTACCTGATAATGAAACGTCTAATTTTTTATTCAAAGACGAATACCCTAGCGTTAATTTACCGTTATATCTATCTGCTGAAGTGTTAGGAACTGTACCTTTTTGATTGAGAGTTCCCAAAGAGGCACGATAGGTAAATCGGTCCTTGCCACCATTAACTGATAAATTATGTTGAGCCGATAAAGCATTCTGAAAGAAATTTCTCAAATTGTCATACACGGGCGTACCTGCGGGAATTTTTGGTCCGAAAAGTGAACGAGTTAATGTAGGTAAACCGCCATTGCCTGTGCCATAAACTGTCTGCGTGGCTTCTGGGAAAAGGTAAGTTTGGTCTATTCTGAAAGAGTTATTGTAAGAAACTTTTGGTTTGCCAGCCTGTCCTTTTTTTGTTTTGATAATAATTGCTCCGCTACCCGCATCAATTCCATAAAGTGAAGTAGCTTCTGGGCCTTTCAATACGGTAAGGCTTTCAATATCATTAGGGTTAATATCCGCCAAACGGTTCGAGAAGTCATTATCTCTATTCGATCCTCCCGTGGCTAATTGTCCTTGATTCAAAGTAGAGTTATTGATAGGTAAACCGTCAATAACAATTAAGGGAGAGTTATTCCCACTTAAGGAATTGAATCCACGTAATACAATGGCAGAAGATGCTCCTGGTGCCCCCGAAGTGGCATTGATGGTCGCACCAGCAACTCTTGATTGCAATGCATTGAATATATTTTCACGTCCAGACTCGGCAATATCATCCCCGCTAACGGTTTGAGTTGCATAACCTAACGAACGCTTATTTTTGTCCAAACCAAAAGCAGTTGTGACCACCACTTCAGCTAATTCAGCGTTTGAACTAATCAGTTTAACGTTAAGAATGGTTTGATTTCCCACTTTTACCTCCTGCTTTTCAAAACCCAGTGAACTAATAATAAGTGTGGAGTTATTGTTGACAGAAATCTTAAAAGTTCCATCAGCTGCCGTAGTTGTTCCTCTTGTTGTTCCTTTTACTAATATACTTGCCCCTGGTAAAGAAGCATTATCGGTTGATTCAGTAACCTTGCCAGTTATTTGTCTGTCCTGAGTCCAGCCTATGTGTGTGGTAAATATACCCACGGATAAAAACAGCCACATCACTTTGTTGAGTAATATTTTTTTCATAAAATAAAATGTTTGTTAAATGAAGTTGTAATTTGGTTTAATCAACTATTTTACTAAAATTGGAATTTTACCATCGGATTACTAAAACAGATGCTATGTTACTTTTAGAAATTATCGCTCTTTTCAGCTTAGGTTTGAATCGAGAGGTATTGTATTTGTAAATATTGTAAATTACTGTAAAAATTAAGTATCTATCCAAATAATTAAATTTATCGGAGATTTATGAAATTTGCGGAGAGCAATAATTTTAAAACAAGTAAATTCATGCAGGAGATGAATAAAACTCATTACAAATCTAGGAAAAAAAGTTAAAAATTGTACTTTTACCGGAGTATTTTACTACGTTTTAGGTAAAAATACTTTTTTCCATCTTCATAAGAAATAAAAAACCGCATAAACACGCAATGGTTATTACCGAAAATAGAATTATGCTTAAAAAAGAGCGTCAAGCCCAAATAGTTAAGCAACTAAATCTGCATAATAAAGTATTATCTTCTGATTTAAGTTTGGAACTAAACGTATCAGAAGATACCATTAGGCGTGACCTTAATGAGTTGGCGCATGAAAATGTCATTGTGAAAGTTCACGG
>JBBAKZ010000218.1:0-5693 GCA_040403275.1 Arcicella sp.
AATTATGCGTTCTGTTCCAGCCGGTGTAATATAACCAAATATCACCGTTGGGCATATCCACAAACCATGCTGGCATCGCACCGGTTTCATCATATTCTCCCGGCCCACCTAATTCTAGCACGGGTTTATCGTGAACATACAATATTTTTGTGGGGTCTTCATAATCAACATCAATAAATGTTGGACGTGACTGTCCTTGAGCATCTCTTGATGAAAAATAGACTCTCAAAAAATCTTTATGCTTGTAGGCAAATGGTACTTGTGCGTGCGAAAGGCTGTGTGCCAACGAACCATCTGGTTTATAAACTACTCCTTTTTTAATCCACATAATTTTAGCTTTGAGCTATGAGCTTTTAGCTTTTAGCCGAGCCATGAGATTTAAATATCTCTCGAAACTCAGGGCTCAAAGCTAAAAGCTCAAAGCTATTTATTTTTTCTCCGCTCTCAATCGCCAGTTGTCCTCAAAATCTTTTCCAGGAATTTGCAAGTTTATATTCACTTCTGGATTGATAGCTGATTTATTATAACCCATTACATAATATCCAAATCCGAAAATCCAGTGTAATTCAAAATCTTCAATATTTTTTGGTAAATCTTGTAAAGGTACTTCATCCGCAAACATCGGATTTGCTTTCATCAAAGTTTTGTATGTAGGTTCGTTTCTTAACCAAGCAGGTACACTTTCATCACCTACAACAATTCTTGCACCCACTTTTGCTACACGGCTAAATTCTTCAAATGCTTCTTTCCTTTCCGCAAAAGTATTAATTCCGCCGAAGTGAAAGACTGCATCGAAAGTATTGTCTTCGAATGGTAAATACGTTCCGTTAGCTATGAAATAATTAACCGAAACACCCGCTGGATTAAGGCGTTGCTTGGCCAATTGTAACATTTTAGGCGACAAATCTGAAAGATAAGCTTCTCCATTTGGCGCAATCGCTTTAATGATTAATTCAGAATCTTTACCCGTACCAGCGCCAACCTCTAATACTTTCATTCCTGGTTTGAGATGTAATAAATCACACATTTTCTGGCGATTCACCTGTTCATCAGAATTCAAGGATTCAAAAACCCAAGTAACGCCACGGTCATAACGCTGAAAAGCATCATCGTACGCAACCCGTTCTTTTCTATCTTGCTCAAAAAGTTCTTTCGGATAGGTTAAATCAAGAATATCATCAATATCATAGCTGATTGGTTCTTCAGCTGAAGTATTGTGAAGTGTTTTGCCATCTTCTGACAAAACAAGTTTTGTCTTAGTTTTGGGACAAATAAAATTTTGTTCGTAATTATTCATATTTTACAAATTAATATCTTTACTCGAAACTTTTGCTTTTTCTGCGGGATTACCTTTATAAATACTCCATTCGTCTGATTTTTTACCCGTAAAATTTGTTCCCATCGCAATTAATGTGCCTTCTGCTAAGGTTACACCATCTCTAATCGTGGCGTTCACACCAATAAAACAGTAAGGTTCAACCACACAACGACCCGACAAAACGATGTGAGAAGTAAAATACACGTGATCTTTTATCACAGAATGATGTCCGATATGATTTCCTGACCATAAAACAACATCATTGCCAATTGTGACGAAAGGTTGTATAGTATTGTCTTCTAAAATAAAACAATTTTCTCCAATTTTATCCGTCAAAACCGTGGCTTTTGAACTTACGTATGAGATAAATTCGTATCCTTTATCTTTCGCTTCCTGATACACTTTTGCTCTAACCATGTTCATTTTTCGTTCAGAAAGCGGCGCAAAAAATTTATACTCAATAGGAGGGAAGAGGCTAGTAACTTCCTCAAAAGGCACTACTTGAATCCCACAGAAGGTAGGTTCTTTAATATATTCTTGGTTTACCGTAAAGGCCACAATCTCATGTTCAGAATCGTGGGTAAGGTAATAATGGGCTAATTCAGCCACTAATTCCGTTCCGAAAACTACTACTTTTGCCATGTTTAGTTATTGAAAATAAGGTTTGGGAAATTATTAATTAAACAAGGTAAGATATTTAAAATCAAATGAATTGCTTTTTCTATAACAATTCGTAATTATTCAAATATTCGTTAATTTTCTCTTTTGAATTAAACATCATTACATCAATCATCGAAAGCCACGGGACAAAATTATTCTTGAACTGTGGATATTCCACTGGATTGGATTTAATAAAATTCATAACAATGCCTTTTGCTTCAAAAATATCTTTATCATACAATTCCAACCCACCAATTGGGTTGATGTATTGAGTTGCGTTTTCTTGCAAACAAATATCTAAAATCCTTTCTTGCGCCTTAAGATGCGTATTTTGATAGATAACAGCACTTGAAATAATCTCTGTTTTAATGGTTAAATAATGACAAATTAACCTTAGATTATTCTCAATTACTTTAGAAATAGGCTCTTTTTCAACGTTTAAAGTTTGTTCAACAATGGTTGATACTTCTTGATAGAACGGGGCTTTTTTATAACACTGTTCAAGCGTTTTTAAAAATTTACTTTTCCAATTAGGATCCCAATTTACTTCAATTTCATTAATTAATTTGTTTTGACTCGCTTCTTTTAATGGTATCGAAAAAAGACTGTCTTTCCCACTGTTCAGAATTCTATTTCTGTTGATCCAGCCTTTTTTAATAAAATTCACATCATCATAAATAACAAATTTATCAACTGCATTGATTAATTGAAAATATCCGATGTACGGAAATATATAGGGCTGCATGATGCCAAGTTTCATTCTACTTCAATTTTCGTAAATAATAATCCTCCCCTTTCACAATTAAATTTGTCAAAGTAGTATCGGTTCCTAAGCGAATGTCTCCTTTTTGAGGTTTAATAACACTTTTATCGAAAAAAAGATATTCTGCTTCTTTGGGAATGGGTTGGACTCCTTTTTCAAAAGGATTCACCACGTACAATTTTCGAGTTAATTTTTTATCTCCCCACAGAGGATATTCGTAGTCATCATTAATCGTAGCTAATGCAACATGAGCATTCTGGGGAACAATCTGATTATATTTTTGGTAAGCAGGCGTAATATCAGGTCTTGCCCAAGTTTGTAGGGCAATTCTTTCGGTATCAAAAGTGGAAGGCCGGCCCATGGCTGCCATCGGAAGGCATCTTTCATTCAAATAAACCGCCAATATTGCTGAAAATGAACCAATCAATACCACCACCCCAACGTATAATTTTAAAAAAGTGAAATTACGAGTATTGAGATTCCAATTTGTAAAAAGTAACGTGAGAAACGGAGCGATATAGACAGCAGTACTAATCATGTAACGTCCTTTCCAAGGATCATAAGCGGCTGTAAATGACAAGGCTAAAAAGTGCAAAACAAAGGCAATTGCTAAAATATAGTAAGCAATTCCTTTACGAATTATCCCCAATAAAACGAGTAAAATCAGTGGTAATATCAAGGCAAAACCAAAGATACCTAAATATGGATTTGCATTAAAGAATTCAAATCTTCTTTTATAAGTAAAAGGTATAATTGTAAAGTCTGTCGTTGCTTCTAAATTTAAATGGCTTTTTCTTTCTAACTTAATTATTGGTTTTTTCATTAAATCATTCAATTCTTCTCCTAGGTTCCAGTTCCGTAAACCATCTAAATTTACCATATCTATGGTGTAACGAATCACATTCCTAGAACCTTGAATCAATAAGTTTTTCTTGGTTCCTGCTCTTTGAATTGATTGATGTTTTAAAGCGGTTGGAGGGCCAATTGGGTCGCCATAAACTTTCAGGTTAGTTAAGTATCCTGTTGGTAAAGTAAAAAGACAAATTCCAATGACTAATCCCCAAAATAAGTGTTTAAATCGGGCAAAGATTAACCAAAATATCGTGGAATTATCTACTATTCTATCCAATTGCTTTTGTGGGCTAAATATTGGTTTCTTCAAATCAATAACTCTACGCCAGTTTTCCTCATAAAATACGGTGTAAATAATGATGAAAAAAAGTGGAGGTAATGAAAATGCGAATGTGATTTTATGTCCTAACGCAATTCCGAAAGTTAATCCTGCTAAATATAAATATCTTCGCCAAAGTTTTTCACGATACGTAAAAAGGAAATAAATCAGACAACTTAAATAAGAAGCTAAAACTACATCTGTTTCAGTAGTGATAGATTGCATTAAAACATTGGGCAAAAGCCACATCACTAAGGCACAAAATACCCCTGCGGAAAAATTATTACTCAGATTTCTAGCAATCCCAAAAGCACCAAATCCAGTAATTAAGTAAGCCGAGTGGTGAATGGCTTTAAACCAATTTTCGCCTTTCCCCGACATTAAATAATTATAAATCTGTATCGTGCAAATACTTTTCGGGTAGGTATCAATATTCCAATTTGTACCACCAAAATTTGCCATTGAACCGTGCTGAAGGTAATAGAGCAAGCGGTTTAAATGCCCCGTCATACTATCCCATTCGTTGGGAGGTGTGTATGTGATGAGTAATAAATTAGTAATTTCAATAATTCCGAAGGTTAAAAATAACCCACCAAAAATTAATTTTAAGAATAAAGAGAGATTTCCAAACCAGTTCCAAACCAGTTGAATTCGGCTACCAATTATTTCAAAAAAGGTAAAATTTTCACGTCTATCTCTGGCAAAAAACTTAGCAAAAAGTATGTAAAATACGAAGGCCGGAATAAAAACACCCCAAGCCCAAAACCTTCTATCGTTCAGTTTATTAATCGCTGAAAGGACAAATCCTGTAAAAATTACACTTCCACAAAACACAACGTAAGCCGTAATAATAATATCAATTAACGATTTTCTGCATACTCTTGCCGCAACACGGACTACAAAACCGATGAATATTAGAAACAATATTGGGTAGAAAAATACCATAATCAAAGACAGTTATTTACGATTTCTGCAATTTTTTTGACCTCACCGTGGGCTAAATCAAAATACAGCGGAAGTGCCAAAGCTCTAATTGCGTAATCATCGGAAATTGGACAATTACTTTCATCAATCACAAATTTCAGATTACTCAATGATGGGTAAAAATATCTCCTTGGGAAAATTTGTTGAGCTTCAAGTTTTTCTCTTACTTTCAATAAAGTTGATTCAGAATCGAAAAAGATAGGATAATATGCGTAATTATGTTCTGTAGGTAGCGTAACATGTGGTTTTATTAATTTGTCCCAATTCAAAATGCTATCGTATAATTCAAATATTTGACGGCGGGCTTCAATGATTTCTGGAACGTTGGGCAATACACACAATCCCATAGCTGCATGAAATTCAGAGTTTTTTCCGTTTATTCCAATGGTTAAATAATTATCCCCAATATGCCCGAAACTACGATAACGGTCAATTAAATAAGCATATTCATCATTCTCCGTAAAAATAGCTCCCCCTTCAGTTGAATGGAAAACCTTTGTAGAATGGAAACTGCAAGTGCTAATGTCTCCGTAATTAAAAATGGAGGTGCCATTTACTTTTACACCAAAACAATGAGCTGCATCATAAATTAATTTCAAATTATGCTTTTGAGCAATTGCTGCCAATTTATCAACGTCACAGGGATTACCATAAACGTGAGTAGCCAAAATTGCCTCCGTATTTTCGGTTATTTGTGCTTCTACTTTTTGTGGGTCGATGCAAAAATCAGAGGTTAAAATATCAGCAAAAACGGGCTTGCAGTTTTCCCAAAGGAGAGAATGGGTAGTAGCGCAATA
>JBBAKZ010000219.1:0-5687 GCA_040403275.1 Arcicella sp.
TATAGTTCATTGTTGTAATTTATTAATGAGCAAATAATAGGGGGAAATGAACACCTAAAATCATAAGAATTAGTTCTGAAAAAACTATTAATTATTCACTATTAACCATTAATCAAAGAAGCGCCCGTGCCATTTTCCTCCGCATAAATTACCTTGCCATAATCAATGGTGATGCCCCTTGAAACTTGGTCGTCTACCAACAGAATTCCGTCCATATCTACGTAATCCAAAAGCGGCAATAATTGAGCAATGGCCGAACAACCCACATTCGACTCGGTCATGCAACCAACCATTACCTTTAATCCCAATTGACGAGCGTGTTCAATCATGCGTCTTGCGGGCGTAAGTCCTCCGCATTTCATCAATTTAATATTGATAATATGAAAAAATCCGTAACAACGAGCCACGTCTTCTTCAACAATGCAACTTTCATCCGCCATGATGGGCAAAACTGATTCCGCAAAAACTCGTTTCATGCCTTCCCAATTGTCGGCTTTCATGGGTTGTTCGATAAATTCTACGCCCAAATCTTTTAAGGCAACGGCGTTTTGCAAGGTTTCGGCAACGCCCCAAGCCGTGTTGGCATCTACCCTGAAAACCGCATCAGTATGTTTCCGGAGTTCTTGTACAATTTTAATATCGTCTTTTGTGCCTAATTTGATTTTATACAAAGGAAAGGGCATTTCTTGCATTTTTTCAACCATTTTCTCCACGGTATCAATGCCGATGGTATAATCTGTAATAGGATTATTAGTAGCATCCAAGCCCCAGAGTTTATACAAAGGTTGTCCTTTTTTCTTGGCCCAAAGGTCGTTGGCGGCAATGTCCAAAGCACATAAAGCAAAAGGATGGTCGTCTTTGAGGTGCGGGTACATATCCGCCCAAAATTGTTCTGGACTTTGGAGGTCATAATTTTCAATCAGCGGACGAATGGCCTCTAACTGAGACATCATTTTTTCCATCGTTACGCCATAATAAGGCGTTTCGGTAGCCTCCCCAAAACCACGAAAATCACCCTCTCGAAGCTCGACAATCAGGGTAGGTTGCACATCACGAGACTCGTGCGTAATGGTAAAAGTATGACGAAGTTTTAGGTTGAATTGATGAAGGATTAATTGCATGGATTGTTTTTAATTGTTTGGGCTAAGTTAGGGGATATTTTGATAGATTGTGTTTTTTAGGGTTTGATAAATTGGGTTTGGGGATGTTGGGGGAAGGATATAAACATATAAGAGTTGAACTACTTTTGGGTACAAACCAATTTTTCTAGTGGTCGTTTTATCTTTAATTCCGGTTTTAAAGTTAGGTAAAATGGAGTAATTTGATGGTCGCTAAGGCTCTGAAATTACATGAATCAATATACCTTGATTAATCTTATAATAATGTGGGTTTTCGACCTTTTAAATGGTGGTTGCTAAAAATTAGCTGAAGTTTTTTCGCCTCACGAAAGTAAAATGCACTTTCGGGAAGTTACTCACAAGAAAAACTTTCCCGTTTCCGTTTCCAAAAACTTTTCAAATTCAATATCTTCCTGTTTGATAAATCCATTTTGGGGTAATTTACCGTCCGCTACCATTTCAACGACTGCCACAATGGATGCGGCGGTTGTCCAAGAAATGGCTCGCCAGTGCTTTCCGTCTATGATTTTAGGAGAATAAGCCCGATAAAATTCTTCTCTTTCCAAGGATTGATTTTTCCAACCTTCTACGACTGCGTACACATAAACTACGTCTTCCTGCACGGGTGGTTTTGCTTGCGTCAGGATTTCTTCGATGAGTTCCCGTTTATTTTTTAAGATTAATTCGTACAGTAAAAACTTCATCAATTTGCCGTGTCCGGGATAACGGATGGTTTTATAATTGAGCGTGTCCACCTGGCCTTCGTAAGTTTCGCACATCGTGCCGAGTCCGCCTGAAGTACTAAAAGCCTCAAATTCATTGCCTTCAATGTTGATGTATTCGATGCCATCGAGTGCAGAAACCAATTTCTTTTCACCATTGTGAATCACTTCGCAATCATTCAAATATTCGTTAATTACCCCCGCTGGCGACCACGTAAAAGAATATCCCAAAAGTCCATTCGGATATTTTGGTAATGCTCCCACTCGTAACTCAATGTCACGGAGTTTGGTAAAACGATTGGCTAAATCCGCTCCAACGATGCCGATAAGGCCAGGAGCAAGTCCACATTGTGGCGCTAAAACGGCTTTACTTCCCTTCGCAGCCATGGCTCGGATGGCGGTAGTTGTCGGAACATCTTCGGTTAAATCGAAATAATGTTTTCCCGATTCGTAGGCAATTTGAGCAATCGTCAAATTTAAGTTGTAAGGCATACACGACACCACGGTATCGAATTGCGGAATCAGTTCTTTCAATAAAACTTTGTCCGAAACATCGCCTTTGATTAGCTCAAAAGGCATTTCGTTGGCAGGATTATTTTTATCTAAGCCTTTAACGTCAAAACGTTTTGACAAAAGCGTGGCTACCAATGAGCCAACTTTGCCCATTCCAATTACTAGGATATTTTGCATGATTATGTGTTTGAGAAGAGTAAAAAATATGGAACGTAGATGCTTCGAAACGCAGATTTAAGAGGATTTTTATATCATTTAAAAATTAAAAAAATATTTTAAAAATCTGCGTAAATCTGCGCTGCCGATAGGCATCTGTTTCATATGCGTGCTATGTTAACGCTTAGTCATTTCAAAGAGATTGGTAGCTTGTTCACCCAAAAAACCGTCAAACCAGACTTTATTACCGTCAGTTTCCAGATAACCCCGTTCCGCTAATTCATAGTAAGCATACGACCATTTTAAGGTAGTCATCGAACCGTCAGTATCTACCACTGGGCAATCCTCATCCACAGCTTGGGTTGAACTTTGGCGAAGTTTACTACCCTTTGTTCCCTCAATTTCTGGTTTTATCGGAATTCCCGCTTTACTCAAAACGGCCATTGTTTGTTCAATATCGCCCCAAGCAGGAACGTTTTGATGATTTATATACGCCGTGAAATGATTAACCGAATTGCCATGAAGCAAAGTCCAAGCCGCAAATTGAGATTCATTATTTAAGGCTAAAATCGTTTCTTTTTTAGCCGGTTTCCACGGACGAGCAAAGAATTTTACCAAAGCATCAACCAATCTATCCGCCTCTTCACTAATCAATTCTTTGTTTTGTTTAAGCGTTGCCAATAATTGTCGAGATTCGCCTTTCAATAAATCGGGCGTATCTATTAGCGCAACATTTATCAAGTTTTGAGCTTGTTCCGAAAGTTCTTTTACCTCCAATTGCGTCACAAAAAACTTTGGAAAATTGATATTTGTAGGATGTTGATAATGAAAAGAATTTAAGTGTTTTGTAGGAAAGCTGTACGGTGAAATTTTCTCATAGCCCAACGATTCCAAGACCTCTTCAATCGCTCGAATTCCTGCGGGTTGTTCGCCCGTGAAAGTATTGAAAGTACGAAATGCACAGTGATCATTCACTACATTTCCGCCTTCGGATTTTACCATATCAGCGTATTGTTGGGCGTAAGTCACTCTTTGGCAATACCCCTCCCAGAGCTGCTCCATAAGGGATTTTGTAATGGTTTCTTGTGTTTTCATTTGTTGAATTGTTTGTATTAAAAATCAAATTTAATCCCCTGAGCCAAAGGTAATTCTGTACCGTAATTTATGGTAGTGGTTTGTCGTCTCATATAGGCTTTCCACGCATCTGAGCCTGATTCTCTGCCACCGCCCGTTTCTTTTTCACCGCCAAAAGCGCCACCAATTTCGGCGCCCGATGTGCCAATATTCACGTTAGCAATCCCGCAATCTGAGCCATTAACGGATAAAAATTGTTCCGCTTCTCGCATGTTTAAGGTAAAAATAGAAGAAGACAATCCTTGTGGAACATGATTCTGAATTTCGATGGCCTCTTCCAACGTTTTATATTTCATGAGATACAAAATAGGAGCGAAGGTTTCGTGTTTTACAATCTTGAAATGGGGTTCCACTTCGGCAATGCAGGGTTTAACATAACAACCCGACTCAAAGCCTTTGCCTTCCAAAATTTCTTCTTCAATCAACATCGTTCCGCCTTCCTCTTTTACTTCATGAGCGGCCGAAACGTAAGCAATTACTGCTTTTTGGTCAATCAATGGCCCAACGTGATTATTTTCGTCTAGTGGATTTCCGATGCGCAACTGTCCGTACGCATTAACCAAACGCTCTTTCACGGTTACATAAATAGATTCGTGAATAATTACTCTTCTGGTTGAAGTACAACGTTGTCCGGCCGTGCCAACTGCTCCAAAAACTACGGCAATTATGGCGATGTTCAAATCAGCATTTTCTGTAATGATAATGGCGTTATTCCCACCCAATTCTAACAAACTTTTTCCCATGCGTGCGGCTACCACGGCACCCACAATTTTCCCCATTTGAGTAGAACCTGTGGCCGAAATTAATGGAACTTCTTTATCATTACTTAACCATTCGCCAACTTTATAACCTCCTGATATTAAACAAGATACACCTTCTGGTACATTATTTTTTCGTAAAATATCTTGAATGATATACTGGCAAGCCAAACCCGTCAAAGGTGTTTTTTCGGAAGGTTTCCATACGCAGACATCACCACAAACCCAAGCAATCATCGCATTCCAAGACCAAACAGCTACTGGAAAATTAAAGGCTGAAATAATTCCCACAATTCCTAAAGCATGATATTGTTCATACATCCGATGTTGCGGCCGTTCAGAGTGCATTGTGAGTCCGTAAAGTTGACGAGAAAGTCCCACGGCAAAATCGCAAATGTCAATAATTTCTTGTACTTCGCCCAAACCTTCTTGCAGACTTTTTCCCATTTCGTAGGAAACCAATTGACCTAGCGCCTCTTTATTTTGGCGAAAAGCCTCACCCATTTGTCGAACAATTTCTCCACGGCGAGGGGCAGGAACATTTTTCCAAGTGTTGAAAGCGCTTTTGGCAGTCTCAATCACTTGATGATAATCATCCAAAGTTGTTTGGGTAACCTTGGCAATTATTTTACCATCAACGGGCGAAAAAGATTCGATGAGTTCAGGATTGTCAATTGCCCACGAATTTAATCCCGTACTCGTTCCGTGATTGACGGCTGAAATATTAAGTCTTGAAAGAAGATTTTGCATAAAATTTTGCCCCCGAAAAAATTCAGGAAGTTTAGATTTTTCTAAGAATAATAATTTTTAGTAGAATTTGTATTCTGAGACTGAAATTTCCGAAAGCTATGGCTGTTTTTCCGTATTTGCAAGTATTTGTATGTAGTAAGGTATTCGTTATTCTTCCCATTAATAGCACTATTTTAAGTTGAAAAAATTTTAGGCTATGCTAAAATTAGACAGGATGGTATTTTTATTAGAAAAAATATTTTCAAAAATGTACGATGATTTTAGTAAATAACAGCTAGCACCTACCCATTTATTCATTATTTTGGAAAATCGGGGTATTTTAATGCAACCTTTTTATTTTTTCTGCATCCTATTAAAAAGCTAAACCATTTATCAATCTAGCTAACCACTTATCCAGATTTTCACAAAAATTAAGGTATTGTGTATTGCATAGTACCTAATTAAACACTTATCTTTGCTTCATAATAAAAATATTGATTTGCCGAATTAATTGAAAAAATATAAGCCATAATTTAACACTCAAAAAAGCATCAAAC
>JBBAKZ010000220.1:0-5678 GCA_040403275.1 Arcicella sp.
CTCTTCGCCGTCAATTTCCCCATATCCTAAGCCCGAGGTATGGCTGAGCAAATGGCGAATGGTAATTTCTTTATTGGCTGGTTCAGTGATATAACTGCTATCTCTGAAAGTAAAAGATTTAACCAAGGTCGGGTTTTTGAATTCTGGAATATATTTTGAAATTGGGTCATCTAATTGAAACTTTCCTTCTTCCCAAAGCATCATCACAGCGGTGGAAGTAATGGCTTTACTCATGGACGCAATTCTAAAAATATCGTCTTTTTTTAAAGGTCTATTGCTCTGATTATCAGCCATTCCGAACGATTTATAATAAATGATTTTACCGTTACGAATTACGATAGCCGCCACGCCGGGTACTTCTTTATTATTAACCGAGTTTTGGAAAATATTGTCCATTCGGGCAATTCTTTCACTCGACATGCCCACACTTTCGGGCGAGCTTTCAACCAATTGAGGCGAATTTTTGAGGGATTTTGTTTGTGAAAATCCTGCAAAACAAGCGCAGAGGAATATTAATATGAGTTTGTTTTTCATTATTATGGTTTTGATATGGTATTTCTATTAACTAAAGCCAGTCATTTGTATTAAAATACTTATTTTTTCTTCAGAAACTTGTCAAAAAAATCAGCGGAGGCTTTATAAGCACTTAACCAATTTTTATGCAAAAGAAAGCTATGCACTTCATCGGGGAAAATTAATTGCTCGAAATATACCTTATTTTTTCGTAAAGCCTCCGCCAAGACAACCGTTTCGTTGAAAGGCACATTTCGGTCATCATCGCCATGAATTAGTAAAACAGGTGATTTCCAAGTATTTACAAAAAACATCGGTGAAGATTCATAAGCGGTTTTTGCCCATTCACTTCGTTTGTTTGCATCGTAGGATGGAATGAAATTTTTGGTGGTTGTATTCCAATCGTGTACACCGTGAATGTCAACGCCCGCCGCAAATAAAGATCAATTTTGGGCTAATCCTAAAGCCGTCAAATATCCACCGTAAGAACCGCCCCAAAGACCAATTTTTGAACCATCAACTTCTGGAAGATTTTTGAGAAATAACCCTGCTCCCACTGCATCGTTATACTCACTGGCTCCCGTGGCACCATAATTTAAGGCTTCTCTAAATTCCATGCCGTAACCAATTCCTGAACGATAATTTACCGCCAAAACCACGTAACCCTGACTCGCCAAATATTGATTCATGGCGTAAGCTTTGTGATAATAATCGCTGTAATTGAAGCCTAATAACATTTGTCTTCGAGAACCTCCGTGAAAGAAAATTGCCGCAGGATGTTTGTCGCCAACTTTATGATTTTTAGGGAAAAACAATTGGGCTGAAATTTTCATTCCATCTTTCGCTGTAATCATAACCGCCTGTGGTTGAACCAATTGCGAGGAAGGAAAGTCAGGAGAAATCATTTCGGAAGTAAAATCTTTCATCTTTCCATCGGCCTGTATAAGGCACGGACGGGCGGGCGTACGAACATCAGAATGGAGGCAAAGAACTTGTCCGTTAAGCAGTTGCACAGACGACCATTCAATTCCCGCACCCGACGTAATTTGTTTGGGGCTTGTGATAGTCGGCGAAACTTGCCAAAGATGTCGGCGGTCGATATCGCCAATATTTGCGTTGTAGATAATGGATTTTTTATCGGCCGAAAGGGTAGCATATTCTACTTCTCCATCGTTAGGTGTTAGTAGTTTTGCTTCACCCCCATTGGCGGAAATGCTGTAAAGATGATGCCATCCATCGCCTTCGTAGCCAAAAATCAAGTAGTTTTCAGCCGTCCAAAATAAGCGATTTTCTGAAACCAATCCATTTTCAAAAAAGGCACTGCCACGACCAGTTTTTGCTTTCCAAACTTCACGCCCTTGACCCGTTTGTACGTCCACGATTCGGATTGACCACGGATTACTTTCACGTTCTGGGCCAAATATTAAGGCATCCTTTGCGAATGGTTTTCGGATAAAAGCCAACGATTTTCCATCGGGCGACCAAACAGGATCTATGTCACCATCAACGCTCATATCCAAAAACTTAATTGTTTTGGAAGCCACTTCACAAACACCCACGAAACTATGATCGCCCCGACTACTAATGAAAGCGATTTGCGAACCATCGGGCGACCACCGAATAGAATTTTGGCTTCCACGAGATTGAAATAATTTTCTTCCCGTTGCTTTTGCACTGTCCAAACTTACCGTAAAAATCTGACCTCCGGACAAATACGCTAAAGTTTCGCCTTTGGGAGAAATTTTCGGGTACGTTCCATTCACTATTTTTCTAAGATTTTTACCATCCGTTCCGACGATAAAAATAGCCCGTTCAACGCCTTCTTGCAACTGAATAGGATTAGGAATTTCACCCGCCGCATTATTGGCTCCTCCTCGGATAAAAACGATAGAATTACCATCGGGCGTAAAGGTCAAACTATTGATTTCTTGTCCATTATCGCCTTCATAATTGGTAATTTTAGCGGGTTTAAAATCAGGTGCTTCTGCCATAAAAATATTGCGAGAACCTTGCTGATTGAACACCCAAGCCACTTTATTACCCTTTGGCGATGCTTTAAGTTCAGTGGGAAATGGAGCGGATAAAACTTGGTCGATGGTAAATTGAGCGAAAGATTTTACCGAGAAAATTAGGAGAAAAAAGAGTAGGTAATTTTTTTTCATGATTATTGGTTTTGATGTTTTATAAAGGTATACAGAAAATTGAGACGTGATGTATTTTGAGGAAAAAATTGGGTATATTTTCGTTTTTTGTAGTCAATTCCACCCGCTTTCCCTCAATTTTATCATAAAAATTTACGAAAATAAAGCATAACATTCATAAATAAACTTTTAGAATACTGGATGAGAACCCACGGTTCTCACAAGAATGGTGATCTTAAAATGTTTCAAATTATCATAAAACAAGCAATTTTTCAAAAAAAAAGCCTAACTTACCGTAGCAATTTTAATCCACAAACGATCATAACATGAAAAAATCAATCCTAACATTCATTACTTTCTTATGTATTATTACCCATAGTTTTGCTCAGAAACTGAGTCCCATTGAACAAAAAATCATTGCTCAAATCAATGCACAAATGCCGCAAACGGAAGCACTTTTAAAAAAAGTGGTTAACATTAATAGTGGAACGCTTAACAAAGCTGGTGTTCGGGAAGTTGGCGCTATTTTTAGCAAAGAATTTGACGAATTAGGCTTTAAAACTGAATGGATTTCTTTGCCTGATTCACTCAATCGGGCGGGACATTTAGTGGCGGAACGCAAAGGCACCAAAGGCAAAAAACTATTTTTGATTGGTCATTTGGATACCGTTTTTGAAAAGGCCATGTCTTTTACGCCTTATTCTTATCTAAATGATTCAACCGTGACGGGACAAGGCGTCAATGACATGAAAGGCGGAGACATGGTTTTGCTCGCTGCGCTTAAATCCTTGAAAGACAACGGATTACTCGACAATACAAATTTAACAATTTATTTTACGGGTGATGAAGAAGGTGCTGGAAAACCCACCAGTGTTAGCAGAAAAGACTTCATTGAACGTGCCAAACAAACCGAAATTGCTTTAGCATTTGAAACTGCCATTGGCTTAAACACAGTCGCTACCGCAAGACGGGGTTCGAGTGGTTGGAAGTTGAATGTCAAAGGAATTATGGGTCATTCGTCCACTATTTTTAGTCAACAAGCGGGATACGGCGCCATCTACGAAGCCGCCAGAATTTTGAATGATTTCAGAGAAAAACTAAGTCAAGAAAAGTATTTAACTTTTAACCCCGGTTTGATTGTGGGAGGCTCAGAAATTAACGATAATAAAGAGGCCATCGGAAAAGATAATATCATTTCGCCCCGAGTAACCGTTACGGGCGATTTAAGGTTTTTAACCGAAATGCAGAAAGAAAATGCCCGTCTAAAAATGAAAGAAATCGTTGCTAAAAATTTGAACAAAACGAAAGCTGAAATCATTTTTCAAGATGGAATTCCAGCCATGGAACCCACCGTTGAAAACGAAAAAATATTAGCAATACTCAATCAAGTGAGTTTAGATTTAGGTTTTGGCGAAGTAAAAGCGGGCGATCCAGGTTCGAGAGGAGCGGGAGATATTTCTTACATCGCTAAATACGTAGCTTGTTTAGACGGTTTGGGAGCATCTGGTAAAGGCGCTCACGCCCCTGGCGAAACCATGAACATCAAAGAATTTCCGAAATTAATTCAACGAACGGCGCTTTTGATTTATCGCTTGACTAGATAGTATACAAAACGGTCATTTCGCAGTTTTAAATCTAAGGTAAATTCAACGAATTTTTTCACCTTTTTGATTTTGAAATGCTAGATTAGTCCATATTTAAAATATCAATCAAAAACGAATAAAGCCCATGAAACAAGAAATAATAAATCTGTACGACGAATACACACACAAGCCACTTTCGAGGGGTGAATTTCTGAAAAGATTAAGCCTACTCACCGGTGGAATGACGGCTGCTTTAACGATCTTACCATCGCTTGAAAGTAATTATGCCATCGCCCAAGTTTCTGACAATGAATTATTTACAGAAAATATAACTTACAAAGGCATCAATGGCGACATGAAAGCATACGTGGCTCGTCCTAAAGAAATGAAGGCGTATCCAACGGTAATAATTATCCACGAAAACCGAGGTTTAACTCCCCATATTGAAGACGTGGCTCGCCGTGCGGCACAAGCTGGATTTTTGGCCATTGCCCCAAATGCGTTATCGGTTGTGAGTCCCGTTCCCGCCAATGAAGACGAAGCCAGAACGGCGTTTGCTAAGCTGAAAGCGGAAGATAATTTAGCAAATTTCATCAAAGTTTTTGATTATTTACCCACTCGAAAAGACTCAAACGGCAAAATCGGTTGCGTTGGTTTTTGTTGGGGTGGAGGAATGGCCAATAGTTTGGCCGTTGAAGTTCCAAGCCTCAAAGCAGTCGTTGCTTTCTATGGTCGCCAACCCGCCAATGCCGATGTTCCGAAGATAAAATCGGCCGTACAATTGCACTACGCAAGTCTGGACGAAAGGGTAAATGCAGGTGCTAAAGATTACGAAGAAGCCTTGAAAGCAAATGGAAAAACCTACGAATTATACAGGTATGAAGACGTGAATCATGCATTTCATAACGATACTTCGGCAGCACGTTACAATGAAGCTGCCGCCAAATTAGCGTGGCAAAGAACGATTGATTTCTTTAATAAATATTTAGGCTAATTTTTTCTATAATTGACAACTCTATAGTTATCAAAACTTTAGTCACATTAATTTTTTCATTTTCCCTTTCATTCAATACTTTTTCATAAAAACAAAAAGTATGGCTTGATACGGATATGGTTAATGAAATGGATGATATTTTTGCCCTAACTCTCCAATTGGTTGAAGGAGATAATTATGACATCGTTGGCGTAAGTTCTGTCCACTTCAACAATGCAGATTTATTAGTTTTTGAAAATTGGAATCAATATCCAACGAAGGGAATAAATACGGTAAAAATCAGTCAAGAAGAGAATGAAAAATTGTTGAGCGCTTTCAAAATGATGAATATTCCTCATCCGATGGGTGCCGACCGACAAATGGGGCGTTCATGAGGAGAATATACGCCCAGACCTTCTGAGATGACTAAAAAATTGATTGAAGTGGTTCAATCTCTTGCAGAAGGGG
>JBBAKZ010000221.1:0-2502 GCA_040403275.1 Arcicella sp.
TAAACAATTTGATTCAACACAAAGAGTAGGATTCGACGAAATTCAAGAAAAATACCATTGGAATACCCAAGATTTTCAGTCGAAAGAAACAATGGCGAGATATTCACAACTCACCGAAATTGTCGATAATTGTTTGCACGAAATGCCCATCGAAGAAGAACCGTTAAATACTTGGACGGACAGATTAGACAAAGTTTTCTTGCATCGTTTTTGGGGATATTTTGTCTTTTTAGGGATTCTTTTTATCATGTTTCAAGCCATTTTCACTTGGGCAACTTATCCAATGGATTTGATTGATGGAGGGATAGCAAACTTAAATGATTTTCTAAAATCCAATCTACCTCCCACAAAACTAACTGATTTATTGACCGAAGGATTGATTGCCGGTATTGGTGGCGTCTTGATTTTTATCCCGCAAATTGCGTTTCTATTCTTGTTTATTTCGATGTTGGAAGAAACAGGATATATGTCTAGAGTCATGTTTATTATGGATAAATTGATGCGACGTTTTGGACTAAATGGCAAATCGGTGGTTCCCTTAATTTCGGGCGTTGCTTGTGCCGTGCCAGCTATTATGAGTACTCGAAGCATAGGTTCTTGGAAAGACAGATTAATTACCATCATGGTTACGCCATTGATGTCGTGTTCCGCCCGTTTGCCCATTTACACGGTTTTGATTGCTTTAGTTGTACCCGAAAAAAGCACTTTATTCGGTATATTTAATTTGCAAGGCGTTGCGCTTTTTGCGATGTATTTATTAGGTTTTTTCATGGCATTACTTTCCGCTTGGATTATGAAAATTATCCTAAAAGTGAAGGAAAGAAGTTATTTTATCATGGAATTGCCTTCTTATAAAAGTCCAAGATTTTCGCATGTCATGCTTACGATTTTGAACTCGACAAAAGCATTTGTTTTTGAGGCTGGAAAAGTGATTGTAGCAATATCAATTGTACTGTGGGTATTGGCAAGTTATGGTCCCGGCAATGCCATGGAGCAAGCAGAAATTTTTGTAAAAACGCAAAATCCAACGCTTTCTGGGGCTGGATTAACGAATAAAATTTCGTCAAAAAAATTAGAGAATTCTTACGCCGGACATTTTGGAAAATTTATTGAACCTGTTATAAAACCCTTAGGATATGACTGGAAAATAGGAATTGCTTTGATTACCTCTTTCGCTGCCCGTGAGGTTTTTGTTGGCACGATGTCCACCATTTATAGTTTAGGAGGAGAAGCCAATGAGGAAAACTCAACCGTCATGAAACGCATGAGAGCTGAAATAAATCCGGAAACTGGTAAACCGATGTACGGCATGGCTTTAGGTTTTTCACTCTTAATATTTTATGCTTTTGCCATGCAATGTATGAGTACATTGGCTGTAACATACCGAGAAACGAAATCTTGGAAATATCCAACTATTCAGTTTGTCTACATGACGGGATTAGCCTACATTTCAGCGTTCATTGTTTATCAATTGTTAAAGTAAAATCAGAGCCGAGCCAATCGAATAGACAAATAGCCTATCGATTCACAACTAATTATCTGTTCTCTTCCCTTTAATCATCCCTTCTGTAACTTCATTCATAATTCTGATTTTCTCTTGAAAATCGCCTTTGATTGATTTTCTAATTTCTCTTAGATTTTCTAATAATTGTTGTACATTTTCGGGAATAATGTCGTCCAAAAACTCACGCATACGTTTGGCCATTGTTGGTGATTTTCCATTCGTAGAAATGCCAATTTTTAAATCTCCTTTTTGAACAATTGAACCTAAATAGAAATCGCAAAGGTCTGGGGTATCCGCTACGTTGCAAAGAATATGTCGTTCGGCTGTAACTCTTTTGATGCTGGCGTGCAAATCTGGATTATCGGTCGAAAGAATTACTAAGTCTCTGTTATTTAAATCATTAAATTCAAATTTTCTTTCAATCAAGGTTACATTTGAATAGGATTTTATATATTCACGGAGTTCGTCTCTAAACATATCCGCCACCATGGTAACATTCGTATCTGGGCTGTTATTGAGCATGGCTGAGAGTTTTTCCAAGCCCACGTTCCCGCCTCCGACTAGCAATACATCCAGTTCTTCCAACTTCAAAAATACCGGAAAAAGACGGTTTTTTATTTCTTTATTATTTTGCATTATTTTTAGAATATGGATTTTTTGAAATAGTTAATCGCTTTGGATTCAATTACTACAAAATTAACCTGAAAAAATCTGACAGTTTCAAAATATTGAACAAAGTTTACTACACATAATAATAAATTAAAAGGCTTTAAAATTAATCCTCCATTACTTTTTGCTTACTAATCGGCAGAGTAATATTTTTTGAAACTTTTATTTCTAGTTGCAATTTTTGTTATCCTATCTTTTTAATGTTTGATAGGTGAAAAAACTTTTGAATAACTTTGAAAATCAACAATCCCCAACTATGTTAATTTATTTTGACAAAGAAAAGCCTCATTGATTTTACAATCGATGAGGCTTTAAAATTTTGAATTTCA
>JBBAKZ010000221.1:2512-5632 GCA_040403275.1 Arcicella sp.
TTTTAACTTTTTTTAAAAGATAAAAAGTATACATTTTGAATTTCAAAAATACAAGAGATTTTTATGAAATTGTTAAGGTTGAACCAGTTATTGTGACTGTATATTTCGATAAACTACTGCTAGCAGGGCCTCTGGTTACAGAACCCGTTGTACTGAATTGAGCACCATGGTTTGGACAATAAAAAACGCCATTTCCTTGATAGGTAACCGCAGTTCCTTCGTGGGTACAAGCCTTTGACAAGGCAACAAAAGATGCTGCTGTACTTCCTGCACTAACTCTGGCAATAATTACACCGCTTGAATAGGTGTAATCTCCAACATTTTTAATAGTAGTGGAAATATCAACAGAAACTCCGCTTGGAGCAACACTATCTGCATTTTTGCAAGAAGCTAAAACTGCCATCAAAGAGGCGCCACCTAAGCCTAAGCTCAAAAGAAAATCTTTTCTCGAAATTGAATCTTGTGTCAACATTATTTTAAAAATTGAAGTTTAAATATGGAATTAATAATACGTTTAAATTATGCCGTAATGTGCAGAATATTACCTACCAAAGAGGTTTTAAAAACGGTTAAACCACCTCTACCATTGCTGTTTAAGCCTACACCCGAAGTAGTAAATCTGGCACCGTGCGATTGACAATAAAATTCTCCGCTTTGATAAATTACTTGTTTTTGACCTTCATGACTACAAGTTTGGGTAACCGCAGCGTAAGTATTGGCAGCCACTAAAGCTATCACAATATTACTCTGACGAATGTATCCACCCACTTTTAATAAAGCCGCATTTGCCGAAAGCGTAAGGTCGAGCGTAAGTAAATCTTTAGTCGTCACTAAATCAGTAACTGTTACGGCAGCACTCGCACCCGATATACCGTTGGCAGTTTGTAGTTTAAAAGTATATACACCCGATGATGAAGGCGTGTAGGTATTTGCCCCAACTATTGCCGCAAAAGTGGTTAGTTGCGTTGTTCCGTTAAAAACAATGATTGTTCCTGCTAAAGCAACCGTTATTGAAATGGTATTATTTGTATTAATACTACTAACCGCAACAGTTGGCGCTGCAGGCGTGGTTGATGTTTTAGCTGTGACAATTACTACTGTACTTGAAGTAGAAGTTCCAGCAGAAGTTAGTAATAGAAATGTATAAGTTCCAGCCGTGGTAGGCGTATAAATATTCGCTCCCGAAACCGCTGTAAAAGTTGCTACTTGCGTTGTGCTATTAAACACCAACACCGTTCCCGCTGATTCTGTTGTCACCGTGATTGGACCACCTGTTACCGTACTGGCTGAAACCGTTGGAGCATTCGGGACACTTGGCGTAACCGAAGCAGGTTCGGGTACCGTCTGTTTTTCGTTCAAACAAGATGAGAGTATCGCCATTAATGAAGCACCACTAAAGCCCAGTTTTATTAAAAATTCTTTTCGATTAATAGAATCTTGTGTTAACATTTCAATCCAAGTTTATTTGTTTTGTTAGGATGATTTTTTCAAAAATTAAATACAGCGACTTTTCTTCTAAGTACACGATTTTACGTAGATTCATTGCTTATAAGTTTTAAAAAACTGTATTTTACTATAATTTTGGCGTACTGAAGCATTCAGTTCAAAAATTGCAAGTTTTCTAAATAATTAAGAGATTGTTTGGAGGAAATGTTTATTACAATGAAGTGGAGATAAGTTAATGAATGTGTTTTTAGAAATCAGAAATGCTGTTAATTTCTAAAAGTAATAACTGTAATGAGCGCAAATTATTATTTATTGAACCGAAAATTAGTGCTAAATTTAATACTGATAAACGCTTGAAAGCGAAATTTTTAATAAAATAAAAGACAAATTCTTTGATAAAAATAGGCATTACTGAGGTGGAGGAACACGGCTATTAAACGCTATAGACTAATTGCAGAAGACACGAAAAAACCGCTTCCTAATCATTTAGATTTAGAAGCGGTTTTTACGTTCATACTAGCAAAAAGTGTTTACAACAAAGGTCTAACTCTTGTTTCTAATGGAATAATGGTTTGACCATTATCCAAGGTTACTAAGAAATAAAACTGTAAGTCATAAGGGGTTGTACCATTAAGTGGCAAAGCCGTTAGTCCTTTCTTTTTAAGATATTCAGCAATCGAAGTTTTGAAAGAAACTGTTTTTCCGCCTCCTGTTATTACCGCTGTGTTGTACAATCCGGTTGTTGTTTGTACAGAAGTTGCGTTGATAGCTTTGTTGGTTGACGAAGCATTTACCCGAGTGATTTCCTTTATTGTATTTGGACTACCCTCAGCTAATTTTAAAACAATTTCGATGTTTCCACCCGCTGATTGAGAGGTTGTTACGAAAGGAATACGCTCGTAATAAACGGCATTATCAACCGTGATTGCATCCACAGGAACAGCATCCCGTAAAGATAAATAATCGTAATCTTTTTTACAAGAGCCAAAACCCAATACGAGCATTAAGGCTAAAATCAAATTATATTTTTTCATGTTGATTTCTTTTTAAGTTTTAAAAAATGACTAGTCAATGTCCCACCACACACGGTCGAAGGTTTTGGGTCCTGGCGTTGGCACGTTTGGATTACTCAATTGCTCGTTACCAGTGTATGGAATACGTACAGGAATAGTATTATCATCACCACCAGTAGCATTCAAGGCTTTTTCTAAACGAGGATAACCCCAACGTCTCCAGTCATTAAATGCCTCAACACCATTTCCGCAGTTAGCAATCCATTTTTGGGTCATGATTTGGTTAATCTTCATAGCATTTGAACCCGTCAATGTTACCACCGTTGGATTAGCCTTGAAATACGCATCCACTTCAGTGGTTGTTAAACCCGTTTTCAGCATGGAAGCTTTAATGCCTTCTTCGTACAATTTTTGAGCATCTCCGGGTGTTCCTAGTGATAACGCCGCTTCAGCTAACATAAATGCCCTTTGAAAGTTTGTAATCATTCTGATGGGTGCTTCTCCAGATGCACCAGTAAAAAATGCCCCGTATCGTGAGCGAGTGGGAGAAAGAGGTAATGTACCCGTAGCACCATTATTCCAAGCTACGTACGTTGTACCGCTCGGTAATGTAAAGTATTTGGCAAGACGTGGGTCTTTGAAAAGCAACAAGGTATCTCTG
>JBBAKZ010000222.1:0-916 GCA_040403275.1 Arcicella sp.
AAAGGTTCCATCATGATTATTGATATAGAGATAATCACGTTCGTAAAAGTCATTTGAAATATAAATATCCAACCAATTGTCATTATTCACATCGCCAATTGTTATTCCCAAACCAAAGCCGATTAGACTGCCATAAATGCCAGATTCTTCAGATACATCAACAAAATGTCCATTGTCATTTCTGAATAATTTATCTCCGCCTAATTTATCCCGCTCGTTTCTCAAATTAGCGTATCCCAATCTGTCCATCGGCGTAAAACTATTATTGAGCGAATACATATCTAAATCGCCATCACGATCGTAGTCAAAAAAGGCAGCATGGGTTGAAAATCCACCATCTTCTAAGCCATATTCTTTGGCTTTTTCGGAGAATGTTACTTTGCCATTTTTTACGCCATTATTGATGTACAATTGGTTTCCACGTTCGTCTCTACTACCAGAATTACACACATAAATATCCAAAAAACCGTCTCCATTCACATCTGCGAAGGTTACGCCCGTACTCCAGAATTTTTTATTGACGATTCCAGCTTGGATTGTAACATCCTCAAATTGCATGGATTTGCCATTTTTATTTCCTTTGTTGAGATATAATTTGTTCTGCTCGAAGTTGGACGTAAGGAAAATATCAGCAAATCCATCGTTATTGACATCACCAATTGCTACGCCGCCACCGTTATAAAAATTACGGTATTTGAAAATATTAAAGTTGTCTTTTTCGAGACTTTTATTGACAAAATCCACGCCAGTTTCTGAGGCTGGCAATTCTTCAAAAAGCGTGTCAGTTGGTTTTTGATTACAGGAAAAAGTAATGAATCCGATAAGCAAAAGGGTTATTTTTTTCATTTGATTGCAACCACATAGATAACATTAGGAAACATAGATAAATCGCTGATTAAGTAGGAATCAGAATTGA
>JBBAKZ010000222.1:926-5588 GCA_040403275.1 Arcicella sp.
TTTTAGGCAATAGTATTGGAACTCACTATTAATCAAGCTATTGCAACCTATTCAAACATAAACTAATTTCTGACGAATATTTATCATTGTTTTAATCAATCTAATTTGGAATTTTTTTTATAAAAATGGATGATTTGTCTTTATTTTTTCACAAAAATACGACTTACTTTTTCATTATATATTCTTGCACTTTCCCCTCACAAACTCCCACCAAAATCTTATTTCCTACTCGCTTCACCGAACGCACATCACCTCGTACAAATACGCCAGATTGCTGAGGCGAAAGACTTTCAAAGCTAAAATTGCCTTTGTTCAAAAGCATTAATCCTGTGTTCGCATCTACCTTGCCGATTCTTAATCTGAACTTGCTATTATTGCCCATCATCAATAAATCTATTTTGCCATCATGGTTGAAATCTTCCGTGAGAATTGCATAAATCGGTGAATTTTGAACTTGTATTGGTAATTCGTGAGGAATAAATTCTCCTTTTCTATTCTCCATAATTATGGTTTTCAAATTCGAAATTTCCTTTTTGTTCGCTTTTCCTAAGATATTTCCATCAAAAAAATCTTCCATCGTTGCTTCAGAGAACGTAAGATAATTTGGAAATTTCTTTTTCAACATCGGCATTTGTTCCGTCACTTCGTCCCTCGAATAACAAGGATAAGATTTCCCTTGAATGTAGTAATTCATAAAAAAATCGGTCGTACCATTTTGATCAAAATCATAATAAATTAACGAAGCAGGTTCGTTTTCTGATGCCTTTATTTGCGTATTTGTACCCAGATTTCCCAAAATTAAATCTTCATCTCCATCATTATCTAAATCTGACTTTTCAATGGTATTGTACCAACCTTTTAAATTTGTGATTGATTTGATAATTGACTTTGTGAGTTTTCCTTTCGTATTTTTTAGGATAATTGGTTCCATCCATTCACCCACTACGATAATTTCTGGGTATTTATCGCCGTCCAAATCCATAATAGTTGCATCGGTAACTAAACCTAAATCGCCCAAGGGTATTTTTGAAAAATGTGCTTTTCCATCGTTTTGATAAAGAAAACTCTCTTCTGAAAATGGAAAACTATTGGGTTTTATATGTCCACCAATAAATAAATCTATATCACCATCATGGTCAAAATCGAGCGTTTTTACGCACAAACCATTGATTTTGTCTTCGGGCAAAGTGGCTTGTTTGAAATTGCCTTTGCCGTCATTTAACCACAATTCATCATTTTGTTCTGCTACTTGAGCATTGGCATAATTTCCGTTTGCGATGTATAAATCAGGAAATTTATCACCATTAAAATCTTGGAAAATGGCATCTTGATTATTACGAGATTGAATTCCCAAACTTTTAAGTTTAGAAGCATTCACATCGCTAAATATTCCACCTTTTGTATCTTTATTTCCACAGATAAAAACATCTTCAATTCCATCCAAATTTACATCGCCCACCGCCATTTTAGGTCCTGAATATGAATATTGAATCGGCAGCATAATCTGGCGGTCAAAATTATTGATTGGCGAAATAATATGTTGATAATCATACGTTTCTGCTGAAGCCATCAGCCACGGGACTGGAACCGTTTCTGGTTTTTTATCTACACTTCCTTTCTTGGCAAAATCAGCCGTAACTATTTGATTTACAGCTATATTTGGCATGATTTGCCAAGAACCATCCACCCAACGAATCGTAATTTCACAAGTTTGAGCATTATCGGGCAAGGCAAAAAGTAAGTCGCCAATACTACTCGACTGAAATCCGTGCGTCGGTGAAACTTCTTGGGTTTGGGTACTTTTATCAGCCTTGACCGTAATCGTTGCCCCAATGCCAAAAGGATTTTCCGCAGAACCTTTTAGTTTAATTTTAAGGTATTTCTTGGGATTATTTTCTTGTTGCGTATTCTGATAAATGCGAGAAGGCTCATTCAAATTATTGGTAACAATTTCTAAATCGCCATCATTATCCAAGTCAACATATACGCAGCCACTCGCCACGGTTGGCTCGTCAAAACCCCAATTTTTCTGCTCGTTGGTAAATTGAGGCGTTGTGTTATTTGAGTTTTGATTATTCTTAAAAATATAATTCTTGGTTTGACTCGTGGGCATTAATTTCACCTGTTCCAAGAGTGGTTTTTGCGAATCAGTCGATTCTTCGTCATTAAAATATTTGATAAAATCAGCATTAGTATAATCCCGCCCGATGCCGTTACTGACAAAAATATCTTTGTAACCATCCATGTCGAAATCCGCCAAAAGCGTTCCCCAACTCCAATCCGTATTTGATACGCCTGCCAATTGCCCAATTTCAGAAAATTGCCCTTTTCCTTGGTTTATTTGCAACATGTTTCGCATATTGGCATGCCAAAAACCGTTTTGCAATTGCGCTTGATACGTATTCCAATTATCCGCCCAAAGCAATAATTTCTGTCTGGCATTACTTTCTGGAAGCATATCTAAGGTAAAAATATCACTCAACCCATCATTATTTAGGTCGGCAATATCCACGCCCATTGATGAATATGAAGTATGCGCAATTCTCCCTCGAAGTTCATCTATAAACGATTTTCCTTGTTGATTTATGTATAAATAATCGTCTTCTACGTAGTCATTGGTGACGTAAATATCTGGAAAACCATCTTTATTGATATCCGAAACCATTACGCCCAAACCAAAACCAAGCGGATTACTTTTGATACCCGCTTCTTTGGAAATATCCGTAAATAGAAGCCCCCTAACCCCCGAAAGGGGAATTTTTGAGTTCAATTTTTTGGACGAATTATCCGAATAGAGGGTTCCCCTTTCGGGGGTTAGGGGGCTATTATTCCTAAACAGCTTATCTCCCGCATTATAATCATACGCATTTCGCATCACCGAAGCTTCTTTGCGTTGATAACCTGCCAGGTTATGATTGACCAAAAAGCAATCTAAATCGCCATCCAAATCGTAATCTAAAAAAGCAGCTTGGGTAGAATAGCCCGAATCATCAAGACCATATTCGGAGGCTTTTTCGGAAAAAGTGATGTCGTGGTTATTGATAAATAATTGATTTTTACGCAAGGTAGAATCTCTCAGCCCCGAATAACAAACGTAAATATCCAACCAGCCATCAGCATTGATATCCACCACACTTACGCCCGTTTTCCAACCACCTTTTCGTCCAGCAGTACCGGATTTTTCGGTAATATCTTCAAATTTGAGCGCCCCTTTATTCAAATATAATTTATTCTCTACTTGGTTACCCGTAAAATACAAATCAACGAGTCCATCATTATTAAAATCTCCCGAAGCCACGCCACCACCATTGTAGAAATATTCATAATTGAGAATATTCTCTTTTTCGGATTCGGTTACTTGATTGGCGAAAGTAATGCCTGATTCTTCGGGGCTTAGTTTTTGGAAAAGCGTTTTTTCTTTACTACAGGAAAAAAATAATGGAATGATGACAAGACACCAGAATTTGAAATATGTGGTTAATTTTTTGTTCATTTTTTTGATTAATCTAATCTTTCCAATTTTTGGGTTCTCTTGTTGAGCGATATTTTCCTTCCACACAATTCGCCCGTGGTCCATTAATTGAGCCGGGAGGAGGCGGTAATTCTCTACCAAAATCAGGGGCAGTTACGGGAGAATAGCCGTCCGAACCAATGAGTCTATCAAGATAAATTAGTTTTTCTTCCGAACCGAAAACTTCAAAAGCACCTAATATTTTTTCATTTGGATTATCTACCGAAAACATATTTGGGCTAAGTTGTGTTTCGGCAGGTACGTCAAAAAGTGTCCCTGAGCCTTGGGTAGCGTCTTTTATACTTCTTAAATAACGATACATTTTTTGCGAAATAGCTCTTTGTTCAATTTTCAAATAATACATGGTTCTCCCGTCGTAAGGCACTCTGGCAATCGGATAATTTAATATCTGTTGGCCATTCAAAAGATTATCCGATAAAATATTATACGTAGGACTGAACGACACATCAAAACATTGTTCCCCACATTTATAATTAATTAATTCAGGCGAATTTTGTCCGTAGGGATAATTGGGCGTAGTACTACATTTACGTAAACTGTAATCGTAGCCCAAATTGCACTTCGCACAATAAACGGTTCTTTCATAGTGCGTCCATTTCCATTCATAATATTGATTAGGTTCTGGCGAATCTTTAAAATCAAGGGTTACATCAAATCCTACGCTTCTGGGATCTTTCAACGAATAATTCGTTTTTACTACAAAATTATAGTTGACTTTGTCAATGGCAGGAACGGCAATCATCTTTTCGGGCGTTGATTCATATTTTTTCCCATTCGGCAAATTGATGTGTAACGTATAACTATTCCCCACAATTCCTTTATAATTGACATTCGTTTCATAAATTCCATCCACAATTTCGGTCAAATTTATTCGTCCACCTTTATCATCGGTAATAAAAACCGAAGCCTTAACAACGGGTTTATTTTCAACATTTATGGTAATACTCGGCGATGAATAAGAAACGATGACCCTTTGCGGACCTTCTTGATTTGAAAGCGTTGCTTCAACCGTCAAGAAACTGTTGTTATCAATTTGATCAAAATCTTTTATTTCAGTTACGCACGACCACATTCCAAAGGTGATCGTGATAAGATAAATAACTAAAGGTTGTATACTTTTCCTCTGAATT
>JBBAKZ010000223.1:0-294 GCA_040403275.1 Arcicella sp.
GCGAAACATACGCATTTGTCAGTTTATCATCATAAATAATTTGTCAGTCCGTAATTTTCCAAGACTTAATATCTATCTGAAAATTACTTTTTTCGTTACTTTCATTTTGTTGTGCTTGGAGTGTATCTTTTTTGTAAATATCGTAATTACTCGACCCATCATTTAATACTTTTAGCAGAATTTTGGGCGTTTCGAGTTGAACAGAATTTATGGCAATTTTATTACCCGAAAGGATGGATTTCATATCGGCGGATACAGAAAATGATTTCGCCTGCACGAGCGTATCACCCAAAA
>JBBAKZ010000223.1:304-5520 GCA_040403275.1 Arcicella sp.
AAAAAAGGTGAGCGGCCAATAATGCCTAAGTCTGATAACGAGAGTGTTCCGTTGGGAAAACGCTTAATTAATGATAATTCAAAATCTTTATAATAGACCGTCGCATTAATTTTTTTCTGAATTTCCTGATTCACTTTTGCTTGAATTTTATCCTTGAAAAAGAGAGGAACAGCGAACAATACGCCAGCAAAAAGAGCGATGATTGAAACAAAGATGATTAGGATTTTTTTCATGGTTTTGGATTGAAGAGCAATGAAAATTTAGCCATAAAGGTACGAAGTCGCCAGGTGGCGTAAAGTAAATGAAAATCTTTGAGTCTTATGGCCTTTGTGGCATTGTAATGTTTTAAAAATAAAAAAGCACACACTTTTTGTATGTACTTCTAACGAAAATTAGGGTTCTAATTGTTTTCTAGTTTAATATAGTTTTGATAATTCCCTCCGTTTCCTCATAAATATCTGATAATGAGAGTTCTAAGTCAATGTTTTTAATCTGAATAGAACCTTCTAATGTATCCGCCTCGGAAGCCAAAAACCACAACCCTAAATCATTTTCTTTCCGCATGACTTCCGCACGAATACTGGTTGAACTAATCAAAACATATTCCCGAAGACTTGGAATACTTCTATAAAGGGCAAATTTTTCTCCTCTATCATAAGCCTCGGTACTTTTTGAAAGAATTTCGATGATGATAATGGGATTCATGATGACATCTTTTTCACCGTCCAAAAACTTTTTATCTCCACAAACTACCATTAAATCTGGGTAAGTATAAAGTGTGTTGACAGGGATATGAAGTTTCATGTCAGCCGAATAATGGGTACACTTTTTGTCCCTTAAATGGTTAAATAATGAACCCGAAACCCTCCTTGAAATCATGTTATGATTCTCAGAAGCTCCCGCCATCGCAAATATTTCTCCTTGAAAATACTCACTTTTATAATCGGCTTCTCGCTCCATTTGTAGATACGCTTGGGGAGAATAATACGATATTTTAGGTAATGCTGACATTTTTTTCTCTGTTTATTACCCAAATCTACAAAAAACTACCCAATAAAAAAACTCGTAAAAGCGAAACCTTTACGAGTTTTTTGTATCGAAAAAATGAGGATTATTATCTCGTAATTTCAATAATTTCAAATTCCATTGCTCCCACAGGCGCTTGAATTTGAGCTATATCGCCCACTTTTTTCCCGAAAAGTCCTTTCCCAAAAGGGGAAGAATTAGAGATTTTACCAGCCGCTAAATCAGCTTCCTCTTCAGAAACAATCGTGTATATTTTCTCCATGCCATTTTTGACATTCTTTATCTTCACCTTCGATAAGATGGATACAATTGAGTTATCAACGTTTGTTTCATCAATCACACGAGCGTTTGCCACTACTTCATTGAGCTTCATAATCTTTAATTCCAATAGACCTTGTGCATCTTTGGCTGCATCATATTCAGCGTTTTCACTCAAATCGCCCTTGTCACGTGCCTCCGAAATTTGCGCCGACATATATGCCCGTCCCTGAGTTTTGAGGTACTGTAATTCAGCCTTCAATTCATCAAATTTTTCTTGTGTGTAATATTGGAACTTTGCCATATTATTATTGCTTTAAGGTTATTTCTAAATTGATTGATAGTAAAAAAAAATACTGACAACGTGCCAGCAAATGTTTTTCTAATTTTACTTAACTCATTTACAAACAAAAAGAACGGTCTTAGACCGTTCTACAAGATTTTTTATGACCTTTGCAGAAACATCAATTTATGTAATAATTTCTTTATTTTTCTTTTTTTGCATTTGCTGTAAATATTGGAGTAACAAATTTACGAAAACTTTAAGGATTTCAAAGTGTTTTTTAGGACAATAAGAATTTATCAATGGTAATATGAGAATAATCTTCATGGGAACTCCCGATTTTGCGGTCGAGAGTTTAAGAATTTTAGTAGAAAATAAATATAATATCGTAGCGGTAATTACTGCTCCCGACAAACCCGTAGGTCGTGGGCAAAAATTGGGGATGTCACCCGTGAAGGAGTACCTTTTGGAAAATGCGCCAGATATTCCTGTTTTACAGCCCGAAAAATTAAAAAACCCAGAATTTTTAGCAGAATTACAAAGTTACCAAGCTGATTTGCAAATTGTTGTGGCTTTTAGGATGTTGCCAGAAGTAGTTTGGATGATGCCGAGATTGGGGACTTTCAACCTTCATGGTTCATTATTGCCACAATATCGTGGTGCCGCTCCCATCAATTGGGCTATTATAAATGGCGAGACTGAAACGGGCATTACTACCTTCTTTTTGAAGCAGGAAATTGATACGGGTTCGATAATTTTTCAAGAGAAAGAGCCTATTTCTCTGACGGATAATGTAGGAGATGTTTATAATCGACTGATGCAAAAAGGGGCAAAATTAGTCTTGAAAACAGTTCAGGCGATTGAAACAGGCATTTATCCGCAAGAACCACAAGATGAATCAGGCCAAATCAATCACGCTCCGAAGATTTTTAAGGAAACGTGTCAAATAAATTGGAACCAGCCAGTGAAAAAAGTGCATGATTTTATTCGTGGACTTTCGCCTTATCCCGTGGCTTGGACGATATTGAACGATAAAACTTGTCGGATTTATGAAGCGAGGATATTGGAAGCGGAAAACCCGTTGTTATCCGTGTCTCCACAGATAACGGGTTTATACACCACCGATGGCAAAAAATACCTTCATTTTCAATGTGCTGATGGTATTTTGGCGATTGAAAATTTGCAGTTAGAAGGCAAGAAACGAATGGGAATTGAGGAGTTTTTGAGAGGGTATCGAATAATTGGTGAGTTGTGATTTTTGAATTGTGAGTTATTCCATTTACAAAATTTAAATATCAATTCTGAATTAAATCGTAACAATTCCGAAGAACATTGCCTCCATAAAGTCACTAAATCACTAAATCACAATTTACAACTAAAAAGCATGGCAACTCAATTTTACTCAAAAAGAAATCTTCAATTTTTGCTTCACGAAGTGTTTGACGTGCAATCACTTACGCAATATCCGTACTTTCAAGACCACGCTCGGGAGACGTTTGACATGGTCTTGGATTCGGCTGAACAAATTTCGGAGAAACTCTTGAAACCACTCTTGACCGATATGGATAGAAAAGAACCGCAATTGGTGGATGGCAAAATCAAAATTCACCCAGGTATGTTTCCGATTTTGAAAAAATTTGGGGAAGATGGCTGGATAAATGCGGGGTTTTCTTATGATGAAGGCGGGCAACAAATCCCTGCTACGGTGTTGAGTTCGGCGGCTTTTATTTTTCAAGCGGCTAATTATTCTGCTTCGGTTTTTCCATTTTTGACTTCGGGAGCGGCCAATTTGATTCGCAGTTTTGGTTCTCAGGAATTAAAGGACACTTTCACGCCCAAAATGTACACGGGCGAGTGGCAAGGCACCATGGCCCTGACCGAACCCGATGCCGGAAGTTCGCTTTCGGATATTGCCACTACGGCAGAGCCAACCGAAAATGTGGGAGTTTACAAAATAAAAGGGCAAAAAATATACATCTCAGCGGGTGACCACGATGGCTGTGATAACGTAATTCATTTGATGCTCGCCAAAATAAAAGGTGGCCCTTCGGGAGCAAAAGGAATTTCGCTTTTCGTTGTTCCACAAAAAAGATTAGAGGAGGCAGGAGAAAGTAAGGAGGCAGAAGACAGGAATAATGAAGAACAAAAACCAAACATCGAAGCGGAACACCGCCCGAACCAAACACCAAACATCGAACAACAAAAATCGAACATCGAACATCGACTAACGAACAACGACGTAATCACCGCTGGCGTTTATCACAAAATGGGATATAAAGGAGCGCCAATTGCCCATTTGATGGTTGGTTCGAATGATAATGCTTTTGGATATTTGGTGGGCGAGCCGCACAAGGGTTTGACGTATATGTTCCAAATGATGAATGAGGCTCGAATTGGCGTGGGCATGAACGCCACCGCCATCGGAACTGCTGCTTATTATGCCTCACTCGAATACGCAAAAGAGCGTCCACAAGGGCGATTGATTTCGGCTAAAGATATGACTAAACCCCAAGTTCAGATTATTCGTCATGCCGATGTGAAGCGGATGTTATTGTTCCAAAAAGCCGTTGTAGAAGGTTCTTTGGCACTTTTAACGCAATGTTCGATGTATGCAGATTTGGCTTCGGTCACGGAAGGAGAAGCGCAAGAACGGTACCATTTGTTGTTGGATTTACTCACGCCCATTGCCAAATCGTACCCTTCAGAGATGTGTTGTTTAACGACCTCGGCTGCCGTTCAGATTTTGGGTGGTGCGGGTTATACTACTGATTTTCCAGTGGAACAATTTTACCGAGAAGCCAGAATTCACCCCATTCACGAAGGGACTACGGGCATTCATGGCTTGGATTTATTGGGTAGAAAAATCATTATTAAAAACGGAAAGTCATTGCAATTATTGGTGGCTGAAATCTTGAAAACGATTGAAAAAGCAAATTCAATTGACCGTTTAAAGCCATTTGCTCAAAAATTACAGACTTATTTAGGCAAAACTGACACGGTGACCAAACACCTTTTGAGTTTGGCAAGCAAGGATTTAGAAATCTTTTTATCGGATGCCACTTTGTATTTAGAACTCTTCGGAATTATGACGATTGCGTGGCAGTGGTTGGTGCAGGGAATCAAAGCAGAAGAGCCTTTATTGGCAGGAGCATCGGGCGATGATTTTGATTTTTATCAAGGAAAAATCTTTACGTTGCGCTATTTTTATGAATACGAATTAGTGAAAATTGACGCTCTGATGAAGCGACTTTTGAGTGAAGATAATGTAACGGTGGAGATGGAGGCGGCGTGGTTTTGAGGGTAATAATTTTCAAAAATTACACAAAAAAACCTCTTTGATAAATTCAAGCAAAGAGGTTTTTTTTACTTTTAAACTTATTTATTTCCCTTCCACCAATGCTTTCAATTTAGCTTTATCTGTTTCTTGCATCCTACTGATTGCCCCAGATTTATATTTTCCATTTTTATCAAAAAAACGATAAGAGGGAAAACCGCTTGCTTGAAATATTTCCATTAATTCATTCTCAATTCTTTCATCTACAAAAATATGTGTTCCAGAAATGCCTAATTCAGCAATTTTATTTTTCCATTTTTCAACACTTGAATTGTTGGATGTACATAAATAGATATATTCTAAAGGTAAATCACT
>JBBAKZ010000224.1:0-5514 GCA_040403275.1 Arcicella sp.
ATAGATATTTCATAATATAAGTAACTGACAAACAATTCCGTATAATATATATACTTAATATAACAGATTTAGGGTATAAACTTTAAGGGCATTCAAATGGTCAAAAGGAAGAACGTACTGGGATACAAGTGTAATATTTGATTGAACAATAACAAATTTAGGGCTGGATTTATACAAAAATGCACACGATGATTCTAACAAGTAACGAAAACTTTAAAGAATAAAGGATATATCTGAAAGAAGTAATTGATGATTTCAATTTATCTGCCGATAAACAATCTTATAAATTACTTAAAGATGGAGCAGTAAAATTGATGAAACAGAAGCTTAAAATAATTCGTGATACTCATGAGGGAGAAAAAGGAGTTCCTCACGCACATAGCAGTGGGTTTGATACCTATAAAAATAAAATTGAACTATCATTTCAAAAAACCAAAAAGTGAATATAAATATTTGATTATCAAGTATTTATATTCACTTTTTGGTTTAAAAACAAGGTTTAAACTTCACGAGAATCGAACAAAATTAAAAGTCATAAATCACTGCAAGAATAGAATATTTGAATCTCACAAGCGGTAATAATGACGGTATAAAATAAAATATTAAATTATTCTTAATGATAAGCTTTACTTATCAAATCTAAATGTTTTAGGAAAACTTTAATAATCTATCTTTCCGACCTAGAGAAAGTTAGTAATTCGTGATACAATTAATTAAAGTACAATAGTTCAAAAAGTATGACTTGTCCAGAAGGAATGCTACCGAGCAATTCAATGAAAACATTACATTTTTAAGCAGATTTGAAAATTGAGATTCTTAAACAATAATTTTTAGTAACCGTATTGAATTTAAAAGCGAAAGTTTCCTTATTTGAAGCCATCGGACCTATACAACCTTCAGAAAACGGCATTATTAACTCTTATAGACGCAAGTATTCGTCCGTTAAAAGCGTGGATATCAAACCAATTTGCTAATCGAATCTTAATTGTATGTTAATACTTCGTTACTTTAAGCAAGGTAATTTTGTGTTTTAAAAATGATAAAGCACTAATATTCTTTATCATCATACATAAACACAATAATTATGCTCAAATTTTCCGTTCCCAATTTCAAAAAAACTTTATGGATATTCCTGTTTCTCTTATCCACAAGCTTATCCTTTTCTCAAAGCAGACTCGATAATATTTCAGTCTCAGGAAAAGTATTTTCTTCGGATTCTAACGAAGGAATACCAAGTGTAAGCATCAAAATTAAAGGAACTAACAAAGGCACCAATTCCGATGCGAATGGCAATTATGCCATTATTGTACCAAATTCAGAGGCCATTTTGGTATTTAGCTTTGTAGGTTATGTTTCAAAAGAAGTAGCCGTTGGTTCTCAAACTAAACTGAATATATCCTTAATCCAAGACACAAAAAACCTTTCGGAGGTAGTAGTTGTTGGATACGGTTCCGTAAAAAAATCTGATTTGACGGGTTCCGTTAAATCAGTAAAAAGTGATGCTTTCAACAAAGGTATTGTAAATTCTCCGCAAGAACTTTTACAAGGAAAAGTGGCTGGCGTGAACGTTACTTCGGCCAGTGGCGAACCAGGTTCTATTCAAGGAATTACGATTAGAGGTCCGGGAGGCGTAAGAACGGGTAGTACGCCCCTTTTTGTGGTAGATGGTTTGGCTTTGGATAATTCGAGTACGGGTGGAGCAACTAATCCTTTGACATTTTTAAATCCACAAGATATTGAGTCAATGGATGTGTTAAAAGATGCCTCGGCAACCGCAATTTATGGGGCAAGAGGCGCAAATGGCGTTATTTTAATTACAACAAAGAAAGGAAAAGCGGGCGTTTCTACGATAAGTTACTCATCATCGGTTAGTATTTCTAACTTGACCAGACCTATCGAAGTATTTTCAGCGGATGAATTTCGCAAGCAAGTGCCAAGTTCGGGTGGATTACTGGAAGATTTGAAAGGAAATACCGATTGGCAGAAAGAAGTTACTCGAACTGCTTATACCAAAAATCACAATTTGACCTTGGCTGGTGGCGCTGATAAACTTACTTATTACGCTTCTTTCGGCTTACAAAACCAAGAAGGAATCTTGAAAGGCAGTGATTTGAGTCGTTATACTGCTAGAATTAATGTTAACCAAAAATTTTTAGAAGATAGATTAATCGTTGAGGCAAATTTGAATGGCTCGTACACGGAAAATACTCGCCCACCCATCGAAAGCATGATTGCCAGTGGCATTTCCACCAATCCAACGTATCCCGCCTACGATTCTGATGGCAAAGCTGCTGTTTATCCTAACCTTGTGAATCCATTAAAAATCACCGATTTATACAAAGATTTAACCAATACAAGTCGTTTAATTGGTAACATTTCTCCTTCGTTTAGAATTGCCAAAGGCTTAGTTTATAAATTGAATTATGCCGTTGATTATGCTACTTCAACCAGAGATTTGGAAACTTTACCCAACGCCGTTCCTTTGCAAGAGGGTCGTTTAGAAACGTATACGCAAAAAAATAGTAATAGTTTGATCGAAAACTACTTAACGTATGCGCACGAAGGAAATCTTCATAATTATTCGGTTTTAGTGGGTCATTCTTATCAAAATATTTTTATTCAAGGTCGTAACTTTAGTATTAACAAATTTCCTTTAACGGGTGTTGAACCAATCTATAACCCAGGTTTGGGTCAGGATTTGACTTTAGCAAACAATAGACCTGGTGGTGGAGCGACTAAAAATGAATTACAATCATTTTTTACCAGAGTAAATTATCAATATAAAGACCGATATTTATTGACTGCCACGCTTCGTGCGGATGGTTCTTCAAAGTTTGGAGCAAACAATAAATACGGTTATTTCCCTTCATTCTCAGCGGGTTGGAAAATTTCTGAAGAAGATTTTATGAAATCATCTCCGGTCAGTAATTTAAAATTAAGAGCAGGTTGGGGACAAACCGGTAATCAGGAAATTCCTTCAAAAATCACGCAAGCCTTGTTTTCATCGGTCGTTTCTGCCACTACCAGTTATCCACTTGATAACGGTACCAATTACGTTGCGGGAACAACCTATACCCGTTTAGCGAATCCAAATATTCAGTGGGAAGTATCAAATCAAACCAATATTGGACTTGATTTTGGTTTGTTAAAAGGAGCTTTAACGGGTTCAATTGATGTTTTTAATAAAATTTCTAACAATATTTTATTGGAAGTTATCCCTGCTGACCCTGTGCAACCCGCCGGTACTTTTTGGACAAACGTTCAAGATATGACCATTACTAATAAAGGCTTGGAAATTGAATTAAGTTACCGTCATAAATCTGGTAACGGCATTAGTTATGAAATCGGAGGAAACTCAACTTTCATCAGCAATATTGTTAATAATTCTCCGTACTCAGTGATTCCTTCCGGAAGTGCTTCTGGTTCTGGTTTGACTTCTGCCACGATTAATGGTTACATCAACGGACAACCCATTGGTACTTTTTTCTTGAAAGAATTTACCGGATTTGACGATAAAGGAATCAGTACTTTTAGAGATACCGATGGAGATAAATTGGTAACTGATAAAGATAGAATTGCCGCAGGAAGTGCCTTACCAACGACGATGTATAATTTTTATCTTAATGCTGGTTACAAAGGTTTTGATGCTTCTATCAATTTTAATGGCGTAAGTGGTAACAAAATTTACGATAATACGGCCAATTCAAATTTCTATAAAAACAAAATTGCGAAAGGCTTAAACACCACACCAGAAGCCGTTGAATCGAGTGTAGAGTCCATCAATAATTCAGCACCAGTATCAACAAGATACTTGAAAGATGCTTCATTTTTGCGATTAAATAACCTTTCATTAGGCTATAATTTCAACACAAAAGCTTTAGGGATTAATCGTTGGGTTTCGGCGGTGAGATTATCAGTAACGGGACAAAATTTGTTTGTTTCATCAAAATATACAGGCTATGATCCAGAAGTAAATACCGACAGAACTATTAACGGAATAGCTTCTTATGGCATTGATTATTTGAGTTATCCAAAAGCTAAATCATTTGTATTTGGCTTAAATGTATCATTCTAATGTTTGAAGACAATATTTTCAAACCCTAAAATTTAATAAAATGAAAAAGAAAATATATTTATTGATGCTACTTTTTGGCATCTCTTTTATCGAAAGTTGTACCAAATTAGAAGAGCAAATTTTGGACGAAACTATTTCTTCCAACCTCAATGCCAAACAAGCCGCCGATGGAATAATTGCCCCTGTTTACGCTCGTATGCCCGACTTGTTTAGCCATACCGTACTTTTTGCGATTCAAGAAATTTCAACGGATGAGGCCATTTTACCTTACCGTGGGGGAACAGATTGGGGTGATAATGGAATTTATATCGCCATGCACCAGCATACTTATCAAAGCACCGACCCGAATTTAAGAAACGCTTGGCTATTAATTCAGCAAGGAATGTCGAGGGCAATTACAGCGATGAATACTTTGCCAACTAATACAGACCCAAGTGCTAAAACGTATTTGGCGGAAGCAAGAGGTATGAGAGCATATTATAATATGTTAAATTTAGACCTTTTCGGAATCGCTTTTGTGAAAGAAGACGTAGGTGAAACTTCAAAAATAATTCGTGGAGAAGAGGCTTTTCAGTATATAAAAAATGAACTTATCGCCGTTGAACCTAACTTGGACAATACCGTAGGTCCTGGCCGTTTAACAAAATCGGCCGTTTGGGGATTATTGGCTCGTTTGTATATGAACGCAGGGGTTTATCGTGATATTTACGCAGATAAAGTAAACTTCAAAACGGAAGACATGGACAAAGCCATTGAGTATTGCGATAAGATAATTAATGGTGGTCAGTTCCAATTAGCTAAAGACTATTTCTCTATTTTTGGGTCGGATAATCATACCAATAAAGAACTAATCTTTGCGATAGATCAACGGGCAGAATTGAATGGACACAATCGTTTGGCATACTTTTCATTATCGGGTGACCAATTTCCACTGACAGAATTTCCTGCGGCAAACGGTACGGATGGACCAGCAATTACGTCCGATTTCTATAGAACTTGGGCAAATGAATATGCTCCCAAAGACCCAGCTGGTGTAGACCCAAGATTTTATAAACAAAATATGGGAATTTATTCTAATCCAAGTGATTCATGCGTTGCCGCTACGGATTATAACATCAACCGAGGAATTTTGAGAGGCCAACAATACGGATTAATCAGAAAAAATGGCGTGTTTTTAAAATGTAAAGATGGAAAGAGTTTTAAAGTAGGGAAACTATTTAACGAAACACGCAACAAACCGACTTTACCAGTTGATTTTACCGAACAAGTTGATTTTACAACGGCGGGTAGTAATTATTCAACGGGCTACCGAGTTGAAAAATACGAATTTAGTAAAAAATCAGCCAGTGGTAGAAATTTGGGTGAAGCCGATATCGTCATTCTTCGTTTGGCGGATATTTACATGATGCGGGCCGAAGCCAAATTGCGTAAAAGTAATG
>JBBAKZ010000225.1:0-1830 GCA_040403275.1 Arcicella sp.
CTACTTCTCCTCCGTTTGCTAAAACTTGTGTGTTAAATGAGCAGATAAATGCGATTGTGACAATAATCGAATAGCTAATTCTTTTTAGCGTTTTCATGGTTGTTTTTTGTTTCATGATTGTCTGTTTTTAAAGTAGTTTAGATACAAACAAATAGTTATCATTCGGGAATATAGGAATTATTAGCACGAGATTTGTAATCACTTAAACCATGTTTACTAGTTTAGCTATGTGGTTACAAGATGAAGATGCTAAGCGTTAGATAATGGTTGCATTGGTTATTATTTTTTTATTGCCACCGCAGACTGAATTGCTGCCTACTGCTCATTACTCTCTCCTTTTGTTAAAACATTTTCAATTTTAGCATCGGCACGGGCTAACATTTTTTGCGGTTTAATGCCTAATTTACTCCAATTCACGTTTTCTCCATTTTTAGCCCGTTTTAATTGTTGCCAAATTTTGCTCAAACGGGTTTCTTTTTTAGTAATGCTTTCGTTTATTTTCGCTTGCGCTACTACTTCTGGTTTTGTTTCAACCATATTCAGCACAATGGTTTCTTCTTCAACCTTAGGTTTTGTATTTTCCAATACTAACACAATTATGTTTTGTTCTTCGATTTTCTTAGAATCAATCGTGGGTAGATTCGCAATTTGTTTCATTTCTTCAACTTTAATAATCTGTTGATTTTGTAATTGAGCAAATCGATTTTTTGTCTTTTCTAGATTTTTACGGTTTAATTTTAAATTTGCCTTAGGCTGGCTACTTTCCTCAACTTTTACTATTTGCTGAATCGTTTTTTCCATAATTGGCAAATGTTGTTTCTCATTAATTATAACCTTTTTTGTAACCGCAATTACGCCAGTCTGAAGATTTTTTTGGCTATTTAACCAGTAGCCTCCAACACCCAAAAGCAAAGCCAACGAAGCAGCAGAAGCATATTTCCACCAAATTGGCAATACCCTTTTCTCTGATTTTTGCAATCGTGTTTCTACTATTTCCCATGCTTGCGGGCGGGGCTGACGCTCGTAACTGTGCATGCCTTCTGAGAATATTTTATCTATGTTTTCTGAATTTTTCATTTTGAATTTTATTCCCAGACTTTAGTCTGTTCGTTTGTTAGAGACCAAAGTCTGTGTTATTTAATTACGCCATTTCCATCACAGAATTTTGCAAGATTACTCTTGCTCGTGAAAGCTGTGATTTGGAAGTACTCTCGGTAATGCCTAATTCTTTGGCGATTTCTGCGTGCGAGTAACCTTCAATGGCATAGAGATTAAAAACTGTTCTGTAACCTAGCGGTAATTTTTCTATCAATTTGAGTAAATCTTGGGTTTCTAAATCGGTTCTAAACTGTTCAGGTTCGAGTTCATAAAGGATTTGGTCGTAACTGGTTTCAAATTGGGCTTTTTTGTTCCTTCGTAAATACATCAATGATTCGTTTACCATTATTCTACGAATCCAACCTTCAAAACTACCTTCCAATTTAAAAGTATCAATTTTCTCAAAAACTTTCACAAATCCTTCAATCATTATTCCCTCTGCTTCATAATCATCGTGTACGTATCTGAAACATATTCCAAGCATTTTGGGAGAATATTTTTCGTAAATACGTCTTTGAGCTTTAGGATCACCTTTCTGACAGGCTTTCACCAAGGCTCCTTCGCTTTGGAATAGATTTAATAGTTTCACGGCTATTGTTTTGGTTTAAATTTGTAGGTCTGAGAGTTGATGAATTGTAGATGAAAAATGGTTTGTAAAGGTTGCATGAAATCTTGAACTTTGTAAAAAAAATAATATGAAAACAATATTACCAGTAACATCATGGGTTAATG
>JBBAKZ010000225.1:1840-5505 GCA_040403275.1 Arcicella sp.
TCCAATTGGAATTTTTGATAGTGGCATTGGCGGATTGACCGTTGCTCATGCTGTTACAACGCTTTTACCCAACGAAAATATCACTTATTTCGGAGATACTGCACATTTACCCTACGGAGACAAATCTTCTTCGGCAATTCAGGCTTACTCCATTAAAATTTGTAATGTTTTGTTACAACAAAAATGCAAAGTTATTTTGATTGCTTGCAATTCTGCTTCTGCGGCGGCTTATGAATTGGTACGTGAATATGTGGGCAGTAAGGCAAAAATTATCAATGTGATAGACCCCGTAATTGACTATTTATCAATAACTTATCCTGGTAAAACAATTGGATTGATTGGTACAAAGCAAACCGTTAATTCTAACATTTATAGAAAGAAAATTGATAATTTAGAGAGCGGAATTACTTTAAAATCACTGGCCACGCCTTTGCTTGCTCCGATGATTGAAGAAGGTTTTTTTAATAATAATATTTCCGAAAATATCATACATGAATATCTGTGCCATGCAGAATTGGATAATATAGAAGCGCTTATTTTGGGCTGTACCCATTATCCATTAATTAAGAAACAAATTGAGAAGTATTATCAAGGAAAGGTAAATGTGTTAGATACTTCTGAGATTGTAGCAAAATCATTAGAAATGTATCTAATGGAAAATAAAATGCTTAATACGATGAATTCTCATATTAAGCATTTTTACGTTTCGGATTATACCAATTCATTTGAAACTTCGACTAAGATTTTCTTTGGGGAACAAATTCATTTGGAGCATTATCCATTGTGGGAATAATCATTTTAGTTATCCCATATTGACTTTGTTAAAAGCCTTTCTAATTCGCTGTCTCAATAAAGTAACTGGCGATATATTCTTTTTTGAGCTTCTCCACCACAAATATCCAATAACTGCGGTTAAAACATAAGGTGTCATCAATAAATATAAAATGGCAGTATTTAGATTTGAAGCAATCTGACTTCTTCCATTTGAGACCGTACTTTCAACGGTCATTCTGCACATCGCACATTGAGCCATGCTTAGGGATGTACTTAAAAAGATTAATATGATCGTTGCAAAAAACATCTTTTTCATAAAGCTGTGAGTTATGAGCCATAAGCTGTGAGTAATTTGAGATATATCATCTCTTTCCTCAAAGCAGATTGCTCATCGCTAATTATAATATGGTGAAATCATTAAATACACAATCACGCCTGTAACAGAGACATATAACCACAACGGAAACGTCCATTTTACAATCTTCTTATGTTCAGCAATTTGGCCACTCAAAGCATAATAAACGGCTCTAAGTACAAACCAAACTACTCCGATTGATAACGAAATATGAGAAACTAAAAGAACATAATAAATGGGTCTTAAAATTCCTTCACCACCGTAAGAGGTTGAAGCATTAGAAACGTGATACAAAATATACAATACCAAAAATAATGCCCCTTGTACAAAGGAAAGACCCATCATTCTACGGTGCATATTAATATTCTTGTTTTTGATAAAAATAAAACCAGCGATTAAGGTGAATGAAGTGGTTGTGTTTAAAAGCCCAATTACGTGTGGTAATACTTTCGTCCAAGCACCTAAGTCTATTTTAGTCCGAATCCCAATCAAAATGGCAACCGCTACGGGAATGGCGATGGATAAAATATTAACTAATCGTTCGTTTTTTTTGTTTTTTTCTAATACTAATGAAGTCATTTTATCTTAATTTTTTGTGTCGTAAATTCTTAGTAATACTCTTATTTCTAATATTAATCTATCCACCTCTTTCTTATCAGTTCCATCATAAAACCCTCTGATGTGGCCTTCTTTATCTATTAACATTAACTTTTCTGAATGGATAAATGTTTCGTCGGGCGTTTTTACCGCTTTATCATATTCTGAAGCATCGGCCACTGGGATGTAATAGCCTTTGACGGCTAAGGGATAGATAACTGATTTCGTACCCGTCAGAAAATGCCATTTCCCTGCTTTTGCATCATATTTTTTCGCATATTCTCTTAGTTTTTCGGGTGTGTCATGCATTGGATCAACGGAAAAAGAGGCAATTTGTACTTCTTCTTGTGATGAGAAAGTATCCTGTAAGCGGGTCAATTGACTTGAAATTTTTGGACAAATGGAGCCACATCTTGTAAAAAAGAAGTCTGCCACGTAAATCTTTCCTTTCAGAGATTCGCCTTTAAATACTTTACCATTTTCATCGGTTAAAGTCCAAGCGGGAATAGTATGGAAAACTGTATCCATTGTTGGCTGATTCCATTTTGGGTTTGGATTTTTACGCATCATTACATTGCCCGTTGCTGAATCAATCCTAGGAATCAAATAAGGCAATTCATAATGATTTTCCCCAAAGCCTTTGAGGTATAAAAAAATTAAAGCTGGAACAACTAATGCAGCGATTAGAATTCCAGCTTTTATCATTTTTTGAGACATAATATTTGTTGCTTGAAAACAACTTTTTTGATTAATTTATTGGGAATCAATATGTTAGCTATACTATTGCCTAACACCAAATCCCCAATTCCTTACCTATCTATGTGCTCCTCCTTCAAGAAGTAAAGCTACTAATAACCAAGCAATTGTAATAACAGGGAATAAAACCGCCCAAATCAATACTTTAACTTCATGTTTTAGGTGCATAAATTCTCCCACGATAAAGAATGCTTTGACGATAGTCATAGTAGCGAAAATTGCTACTCTAAAGTGGTTATTGGGCATCGTAAACGCAATTGCAAATTCGATTGCGGTTAAAATTAGAAGAATCCAAAATGTTTTCCAGATAGCTCCCGTTTGCGCAGGGGCTATTACTTTTTCTTCGATTACTTGTGAATTTGAGGCCATTTTTTTAAATATTTTTTGATTAACAAAATCTTTTCAAAGTATCTTCCGAAGGGAAGATTTACGGGAGTAATTACACCAAATAGAAGAATGTAAACACAAAAACCCAAACTAAATCTACAAAGTGCCAGTAAAGACCAACTTTTTCAACCATTTCATAATGTCCACGGCGTTCATAAGTACCGGTAGCAGCATTGAAAAATATCAAGATATTCAAAATTACCCCAGAGAATACGTGTGTTCCGTGGAATCCTGTAATGAAAAAGAATAAATCTGCAAACGCTGGAGGTCCATAAGGATTACGCACTAAATTAGCACCATCAATTGCATTTCCTGCTGCATCTTTGGCTGCTAAGGCCAATTCTGGTCCATGTATAAAGTGTGACCATTCCCAAGCCTGAGAACCCAAGAAAGTAAAACCTCCTAAAATTGTCCACAACATCCATTTCTCCACATCTGCACGGTCGCCACGATGTCCAGCTTCTACGGCCAAAACCATGGTTACTGAGCTAAAAATCAAGATAAAAGTCATAATTCCTACAAAAATCAAAGGCGCTTCAACCCCATGTAAAAATGGTAACGCAGAAAATACTTTATCAGGAATGGGCCAGTGAGTAGTTGAGAAAAAGAACGCCTCGTTAGTACCCGAATAGGCATTATTACTGAAACGGATCATTCCGTAAGTTACCAATAAGGCTGAAAAAGTAAAGGTGTCCGAAAGTAAGAAAAACCACATCATGAGTTTTCCGTAACTTGCTTTCATTGGTTCTGAACCACCCGTCCAAGTTAAATTTTCAGGTACGGCATGAGCGTGTAT
>JBBAKZ010000226.1:0-5468 GCA_040403275.1 Arcicella sp.
TGCGTTAGAAACTGAACCAACCGTTGCCAAACATCTTGACAATACCATACGCATCTCGCCTGAAGGCAATTTCAACGTAGCATATTTTGCATCACGAGCCAACAATTGTGCGTAAGTACCCGCTGAACGTGCCATTTCAGCACCTCCGCCTGGGCGAAGTTCAATTGCGTGTACAATCGTACCAGTTGGAATGTTCGCTAAAGGAAGGGTATTACCTACCTCTGGTGCAGCCGTTGATGATGAGATTACTGTCTGACCAACTTTGATACCCGTTGGGGCAATAATGTAAGTCTTCTCGCCATCTGCATACTCAATTAGTGCAATGCGTGCGGTACGATTCGGGTCATATTCTACTGTTAAAACTGTTGCTTCAACATCGAATTTGTTACGATGAAAGTCAATAATACGGTAACGACGTTTGTGTCCTCCACCGATGTAACGCATGGCACGGTGTCCGTTTGCGTTACGACCTCCTGTTCTTTTAACCACGGCTAACAAAGGCTTGTACGGTTTTGAAGCTGTTATTTCCTCAAAAGTCGGAGCAATCCTGTGGCGTGTGCCAGGGGTTACAGGGTTAAATTTTCTTGTAGCTGCCATTTCTGTGCTTTGTTCAATTTATCGGGATGAACTCCCATAGTTTTTAATTATCAATTGATAATTAACAATTAATAATTTTTAAAAAATCATCTATTGTCAATTGTCAACTATTAATTATTAATTAGATTCCGTCATAGAAATCGATAACTTCACCTTTGGCGATTGTTACGATTGCTTTTTTGTACGTTGAAGTGATTCCAGAAGTTACTTTTGTTCTAGTACTTCTTGATTTCTTCTTACCGAATTGGCGAAGTGTGTTGACAGATACTACTGCAACACCGTACATTTTCTTGATTTCTTTTGCAATCTCAACTTTGTTAGTTTTGTTTGCAACCTCAAAAACGTATTGACCGACTTTCTGTAGTTCCTGAGATTTCTCAGTAAGAATTGGTCTTTTGATAATGATGCTCATTGTCTTTAATATTTTAGCATTGAGTTTTGGGAGGTGAGCTTTGAGAAAACTCATGGCTCATGGCTCGTAGCTCGTGGCTTAAATTTAATTACTGAAATATGATTCGATTGTTGTAAGGGCTGACTCAACGATGATCAATTGAGAAGCATTTACTAAATCATACGTGTTAACTTGACCAGCCGTTCCGATTTGTGCTTTTGGCACGTTACGTCCCGACAAGAAAATATTTTGATTATCTTCTGGCAAAATCAACAACGTTTTCTTTCCTGTGAATGAAAGCGCTTCCATCAATGCTAAATATGACTTAGTTCGTGGAGCATCGAAAGTGAAACCTTCTAAAATGGTAACGTTTCCTGATTGTGCTTTCGCAGCAAATGCAGACTGACGAGCCAAAGATTTTACTTTCTTGTTGATTTTGAACGAATAATCCCTTGGTACTGGTCCAAAAATACGTCCACCGCCTTTCATTAAAGGAGATTTTGCTGAACCTGCACGAGCACCACCCGTACCTTTTTGTTTTTTAATTTTGCGAGTTGAGCGAGAAACTTCTGCTCTTGCTTTCGCCTTGTGAGTTCCTTGACGCTGATTTGCCAAGAATTGCTTCACGTCTAACCAAACTACGTGTTCGTTTGGTTCGATGCCAAAGATTTCGTCAGAAAGAGTTACTTTCTTTCCTGTTTCTTTGCCTTGTATATTTAAAACTGATAATTCCATTATTTCTGATTTTGAAAATTGATTGATTTGATTAAGTTTTGATGTGATAAAAAATTACCTCTTCAAATTTTCAAATCTATTTTTCAAGAATAACATAAGAGTTTTTCGCTCCTGGGATTGAACCGGAGACTACGATAAGGTTTTTGTCTGCGTAAACTTTCAAGATTTGTAAATTTTGAACTGTTACACGGTTACCACCTGTACGACCCGCCATACGAACACCTTTGAATACACGAGATGGGAATGAACAAGCACCAATTGAACCTGGGTGACGACCACGGTTATGTTGACCGTGCGTTTGTCCGCCTACCCCTGCAAATCCATGACGTTTAACAACTCCCTGAAAACCTTTACCTTTTGAAGTACCAACGGCATCAACAAAGTCGCCTTCTGCGAATAATTCTGCGGTAACGGTTTCTCCTAAGGTAAGTGCTGTGTCAAAAGACTTAAACTCAACGAGTTTTTTCTTTGGAGTAGTACCTGCTTTTTTGAAGTGACCTAAAAGAGGTTGCGTAGTATGCTTCTCTTTTTTCTCGCCATAACCTAACTGAATAGCGCTATAACCTTCTTTCTCTACTGTTTTTACTTGCGTTACTACACAAGGACCGGCTTGGATCAGCGTACAAGCGAGGGCAGAGCCATCAGCGTTGTAGAGGCTGGTCATACCGATTTTCTTTCCGATAATTCCAGACATTTTATTAGAATAAAACGTTAATAATTGATTGATAATGAACGATTTACGGGTGTCATCACGACAGTCCATGTAAATCGGACTGCAAAGGTCGGAATTTTATTTGGCAAAAACTAACTAGTTTACAAATAAAATTAATTCACGGCAGGAAAGGAAATGAATTGAAAAGCGACAAGATAAACTCGTGCAGGACAGGCAGAAACCTGTGATACGAAAGAATGTTCTTGTGTAGCTTAACATTAAAATTAATTGTTGGGCATTCAACAAAATAATCCAATATCAGTTCTAACACTATTGTAAATTTTGACCTTTACGAAATGATTTGAAAGCTTTTTATTTCTGTGTAATTTTTAAATTTTATCGAGTTCTGCCAACCCGTATAAAAATGAAGAAATATAAGCTTTCTAAATCGGATTGCAAAATTAGTGGTTTCTTTTTGAAATACAAGGGGTTAACAGAAATATTTTTGTCATTTTTTAATTACGACTGTCCGCTTGCTAATTTTCCACTAACAATGCCAAACTCCTTGATTATATTTGCAAACCCAAATAGCAATTTCGTTTTATGAAAATATCCATCATTACCGTTTCTTTCAACAGTGCCAAAACCATTCGTCAAACCATTGAGAGTGTACTTGCTCAGGATTATGATGATTTGGAATATATTGTAATTGATGGGACTTCAAAAGATGGAACGGTGGAAATTCTGGAGTCTTTTGGTGATAAAATCAAATTTATCTCTGAGCCTGATAAAGGGATATACGATGCGTTGAATAAAGGGGTAAAAATGGCTTCAGGCGAAATTATTGGAACAATTGGCGGGGACGATTTTTATCCTAACTCACAGGTAATTAATCATATAGTTAAAACATTTGAGGAAGCTGAAACGGATGCTGTTTATGGCGACAAGCAGTATGTAAATCTGGGTGATGATGAAACGATTGTCCGTTATTGGCGGTCGGGTGAGTACAAAAGAGAAAAATGGTTAAAAGGTTGGATGCCACCACATTTGTCATTTTACTTGAAAAAATCGGCTTTTGAGAAGTTTGGTTACTATATGACAGATTTTACGTGTTCGGGAGATTATGAGTTGATGCTGAGAATGTTATACAAAAACGAATTAACCGCAAAATACCTGCCCGAAGTTGTGATGACAATGCGAAATGGCGGAACTAGTACTGCCTCTTGGAAACATCGCTATCGAGCAAATATGGAAGACCGTCGTGCCTGGCGGATTAATAATTTAAAACCTCGCTGGTACACCCTATGGATGAAACCGATTGCTAAGATTGGTCAGTTGTTTAGGCTTTCTGCTGACGGCAATTAGTATTCAGTTGATGGTATCATAAAAAGTTTACATTTTGCAATTATAAGGTATTTTATTTCTTTTTCTTAATATTATAATGGTTAAAAGCCGATTGCCAAAAGCCAATAGCCACAAAAAATATGCGTATAATTTTGCTTACCCAAGATGACCCATTTTATTTGGCTCAAAATATTGATTATTTAATTAAAAATCTCCCCGCTCATTCAGAAGTTGTGGCTACGGTGGTTTTTGATGTTTCACCTTTTGGGAAACGGGAATCTTTTACCGATAAACTTAAAAAAACGTACGACATTTTTGGTTTAGGTTTCTTTGTGAACTACGGGGTAAAGTTTGTACTTTCTAAATTAAATCCAACTAAAAAAGTAAAGAATATTTTGGCGAGGCACAGCGTACCTCTGGTGGAGATTCAAGGAAATATAAATAAAGCCGAAAACTTAGATAAATTACGGGCTTATAAACCTGATTTATTAATCTCAATCGCTGGAAATCAAATATTTAAAATGCCTTTGATTAATCTTGCGACAAAAGGTTGCTTGAATTTGCATACCGCTTTATTGCCAAAATATCGTGGATTGATGCCGTCTTTTTGGGTGTTGAAAAATAACGAAAAACACACGGGTGTTTCTATTTTCTTTGTGGATGAAGGCATTGATAGCGGCGACATTCTGGTTCAGAAAAAAGTGGAAATTGGTAGTAAAACACAAGCCGAGCTAATTGACGAAACCAAGTTGTTGGGAATGCAAGCAATATTAGAATCAATCGAAAAAATTCATTTGGGTAATTATGAACTTATTCCTAATCCAAATGAAGAAATGACTTATTTTTCTTTTCCTACCAAAGCAGATGTAAAAGCATTTTTGGCTGCCGGAAAGAAGTTTTATTGAGAGAATTCTGCTTTTGGCTTTTAGCAATTAGCTTTTCACTTACTCAAATTCATGCTAATTTTAAAATGCTAATAGCCAAAAGCTAATAGCTAACAAACGATGAATATTCTTACTTTTGATATAGAAGAGTGGTTTCACATTTTGGATAATAATTCGACTAAAACGGAAGCAGATTGGGCAAAATATCCAAGTCGTATCCATGAAAATATGGAGCGAATTTTCCAGCTTTTGGAACAAACTAATCAGCAGGCTACTTTCTTTTGTTTGGGTTGGGTAGCCCGCAAACACCCTGACATCATCCGAGCAATTGCAGAACGTGGCTACGAGATTGCTACACATTCTGATTTACACCAATTGGCTTACGAACAAAATCGAACGGAGTTTAAAAATGACTTAGAAAGGTCAGTTAAGGCTTTAGAAGACGTTTCAGGAAAAAAAATTAGAGCATACAGAGCGCCAGGATTTTCGATAAAACAAGAAAACAAATGGGTTTTTGAGGTTTTGATTGAGCATGGTATCGAAGTAGATTGTTCGGTTTTTCCCGCCAAACGTTCCCACGGTGGATTTGAGCAATTTGGGCTTGCTGAACCTTGTTGGATTGATATGGATGGCTTGCGTTTAAAAGAGTTTCCGATAAATACAGTCAATGCTTTTGGACAATCGCTTATTTTTTCGGGTGGCGGATATTTTCGCCTTTTGCCCTACCCTTTTTTGCAGTTTTTGACAAAAAAATCAGATTACATAATGACTTATTTTCATCCGAGAGACTTTGATGCCAATCAGCCCATGATTGAAGAATTAAGTCGGGTTCGTAAGTTTAAATCTTACTATGGATTGGCGGGTT
>JBBAKZ010000227.1:0-5454 GCA_040403275.1 Arcicella sp.
CCCTTTTGCTTGGGCAAATTTTATAAAATCAGTTAAAAATGGTGATTTAAAGAAAACAGACTACAAAAAAGCCTACGAAGATACTCCTTCCGAAGGTGTGTCACGTCAAAGAATTATGTCAGAAATGAAAAGGGGTAATTAGATTTTTAGATAATAGAGTATAGCTAACAGATTTTAGAATATAGCTAACAAATGGTAAGTAGATGTTTCGGTTTCGCAACAAGTATTATCCATTAACCTTTATAATATATTCTTACTAAATTATTTAACTTGTACTCTAAACTCAATTAACTAACCTCTAAAAAGAATGGAATTTATTACCGAAAATTACCGAATACGAATCACCGAAGTTGACGCCCGCAGTAAATTAACGATCCCCGCTTTAAATGGACTTTTACAAGAAATGGCTTGGCGACATTCAGTCGTTGAGAAAGTTTCAGTTCATGAATTATCTGCTCAACACAATATTTCTTGGGTGCTCTCTCGCTTAAAAATCTGGATTGATAGATTACCAAATTACGACGAAACCGTAACCGTCAAAACATACGTTCAAAGCTTAGATAAATACTTTTATCACCGTGATTTTAAGGTAATTGATGACGAGGGTATTGAAATAATAACCGCCAATAGCGTGTGGGGGTTGATGGATATTTTGAAAAGACGACTCACTTCGATACCTGAGTGGATGATTAACCTTACTCCAATACGTTTGGAAGAAAATCCTGTTGAGAAAGTTTCAGGCAAGATTTTAGGTATTAATGAGGTCGAAATTGAAAAATATTTTGATATTCGTTGGCATGACATCGATTCTAATCAACACGTGAATAATACCAAATACGTGGAATGGCTGATGGAAAGTGTGCCAACGGATATTTTGAATCATGGCACGTTGAAATCAATTGACATGATTTTCAAAAATGAGAGTGTTTTAGGTGATAAAATTACCACCCAAAGTCAAGGAATAGATCAAAGATTTATCCACAGAATTAGTAATCAGCGTGGTCAAGAATTGGTAACGGGGGAAACGGTTTGGGAAAAATAAAGTGTGGTAAACTTTGCCAAGGGATTTTTTAACGATGGGCCAGTAATTTGGGGATTGAATTATTGGTTTTCTTTAAAATATATTGAGCCATTAATGGAAAATGATCAGAAAAGGTTATCGTAGCAATAATTTTACAAGATTGAACTTGCCAATCATCACTAAAAAATTGTTGGTCTATTCGCACACAATACGGGTGGCGATTAAGTGTAAACCCAAGTCCTTGTCCTACTTCTTCAAAAGCATTCTCAAAGTTTAAACTCAATTTGCCGTAGGTATAACTAAAAGGAATTTCATTGAAATCTCCGCAAATAATCACGGGATATTTGCTACCCGCCACGTAAGACTCAACCTCTATCACTTGTTCATCACGAGCGTTAAAACCATTTTTCAGTCGCTTTATGGTATCCGCAACTTCAAAAAAGAATTTACGAATTTCACCTTGCTTAAAAGCATCAAATACTTTGTTTACTCGCACGCCCATCGACCATAAATGCGTATTGACAATTCTAACCGTATCATTTCCATAAACCACATCAGCACATAGAAAACCATTGATATTGGGGGCATGATCATTTCTTTCCCAAATTTTACCATACTGTTCTATAATTGGATAATGGGTAAAAATGGCTAATCCAACCGCTCTATCCGCAGAAAAAGGAGTCAATTTTACAAATTTATTAGCGTATTGATTTTCAATTTGTGCATTGTGCGAATATTCTTGAAAACAGGCAATATCCGCACGAAGCGCCGATAAATTACGATTTTCATTCCCCGAAAAACTTTCACTATTAAAACTCAAAACCTTCAAAGAATTATTGGCAATCGGATTTTGTTCTTCATGCCCAATTCCTACGATTCTTTTAATAATTGGGAAAGACATCAAAACCCAAACGGCTCCAATCGTTGCCAACATCTTTTGTTTTTTGTAAAAAAGGTAGCTACTCGCCAACATACCAAGCATTATGGCAATAGGCAACGTCATCATAATAAACCCGGCTAACCAATGATTGAAGATTGGATAATAGCAAAAAGACATCGATAAAAATAGATAAATGAGACAAGTATACGCTTTGGGGAATTTGATAAAAAAACGATAATTTGTTTTTAATCCTGCCCAAGCAAATCTAAAAACCTCAGGTAAAAAATTCAAAAAATGCCTAATATTTATCTCGATTGACGGTATCATATTCTTTTTACTGTTCTGGATAAAGACGGGAAAATAGTAAAGTCTTTATCCAAAACAGCTTCATTATCTTCAAATTAATAAAAATACTTTGTAGATTTTTATTTCACTTCAAATGCGCCTGTACCAATTTTAAAACCTTCAGAATAAAGTTCAATGGCATATTTACCCACTTTGTAGCCTGAACCTTTCCCGTAAAGAATATCTACTTTTTGGTCATTATTTTCAAAAGCAATGGCTTGTTTTAAGCTATATCCTAATTCTTTACCTTCAAATTGTACGGTTCCAGCATTGCCGTCTTCACTTACGATTGCTCCGTTCTGATCCATGATTCTCACATAAATATCTTTCGTGCTTTTTTCAGCTACGGGATTTGAAGGCATGATAAATGAAATTTTCAGACGGTCAATTTTCGATGATTTAAATAAACCTCCTTCCCGAAGTTTTCCGTTTGATGCCACGGCTGCTACCTGAACATTGATGGCTTTCATGGCGGTTGCCAAAGTAACTTTACGTTTCAAATCATCGTTTTGAGCCGTGTAAGAAGCTACCGTTTGAGATAAACTTTCTTTATCCGTTTTCAAACCCGAATTTTCAGTTAGTACTTGTTGCTTTTCATCTTCAAGGGTTTTGGTACGAGCTAACAAGGTTCCGTTTTCTGATTTTAATTTTAAGATGTCATCATCTTTAGCCGTCAGAAAAGTTTCGTATTCTTTTATCTTCGCTTCATATTTTTGAACTGAAAAATTAAAATCACTTTTCAATTTTTTCTTATCTTCTTCCAATTGCGCTTTTACAGCCATTAATTCATCGACATTACCGCCTAATTTTTTAACTTCAGCAATTTTAATATCCAACACTTTTGAAATAGAATCAAATTTTATTTGAGCTGAAGATAATTCTTCAACCTTGGTGGTGAGTGATTTTTGGAGTTCAAATGTTTCATTTCTTGCTCCCATGAATAAATAACTTAACAAGGCAACTACGCCAATCAAGACGCCGATTGCTACTTTAAAAATACCGTGGTTATTTTTTGATTCCATTGTGATTGTTGTTTTAGATTTATTTAATACAAAGCAACCACCTTGAACTTAAAGGGGAGTTAAACTGACCTTAAACTTAGCTTAAAGTTTATCGGAAAGGGTTTAGATACTCACTTAGTTGGCAGGGAAATCGTGAAACTGGTCCCTATATTGTCAGATTTTACAGAAATTTCGCCTTGATGAACCCGAAGAATTTGGGCAACAATGGCTAGGCCAACCCCATGACCTTTAGTGGCTTGGGCAGTAGAATTACTCCGATAAAAAGGGCGAAAAATATAAGGCAAATCCGAAGCTGGAATCATGGGTCCGTCATTAAAAACGTTAATCATAATGGTTGATTTGGTAGCTTTAAAATCCACGATAGCGGTATGATTTTCCGAAAATTTACAGGCATTATCAATCAAATTCATTAACACAACTTTCAAAGCAGCTTCACTTCCTTGCACAATTAAATCTTCCTCATTCTCAGGAAAATCATTGAAATTTAATTGAATTTGATAATTTTCGTGCCATTTAGTCAATTGAGTTTTAGCATCCCAAAGCAATTCATCCATCCGAATAGCTGTTTTTTGAATACTTTCAGAACTTACGACGGTATTCGCCAAATTGAGAAGTGTATTGGTGAGTTGAATCAACGTGCGGGTATCTTCTTGAAGCGATTGCAGACATTGCTCATAATTTTCTGCCGTTCGTTTCTGCGTGAGCGTAATATCTATTTGAGCATAAATTTTGGTTAACGGATTTTTCAATTCATGCGAAATATTAGCAATAAACATTTTCTGCATGACAAAAGCATCTTCAGTTCTGTCAAGTAATTGGTTGAAAGTGGTTACTAATAAACCAATTTCATCCGAACGGTTGGGATGTTCTACTCGATTTTCGATATTATTGGGAAAAATTTTATTGACTTGTTTAATAATTCCTGACATGGGTGCCAAGGCTCTGTCGGCAAAAAGCCATCCTGAAATCCCTAAAAGCAAGATTCCAATTAAAATCATGACCACTAAAATTTTCCTTAAATCCCTCAGAGCCTCCGTTCCGTTGATATCAATGGCACTTACAATGACCCAATTAGTATCGTTGCTACTCTTTAATTTTATGCCCAGAATTTGATATTCGTTGAAGTGCGTATAAATGGTAGGAGAATTAAATTTCAAAAAAGGCAACAAAGCCGCAGAGGAAAGGGAGTTTTTTTGATTGGCGGAAAAGACTATTTTTTTCTGAACTTCGTCGTAAACGGCTATACTTTCTCCTTGCAAAAGTTCACGGTCGGATATATTCACTAATTTCAAAACCGTAGTATCGGCCGCTCGAAGGTCAAAAAGAAGCGTTGTAGTGGTAATAGCTCTTTCCTGCAAACGGGTATAAAAGCGTTTTTCAAGGTACAGTTTGCTAAAAAAATAAACACCACCCGAAAAAATAAGTAGGATGGCGGTGGCTAATGCCATAAATTGATAGGTAAGTTTAGCACGAATATTGACCATCATGATACCAATTTTAATACATACCCCATGCCAATTTGCGTATGTAGAAGTTTATTTTCAAAATCTTTATCAATCTTTTTTCGTAAGAAATTGACATATACCTCAATCACATTTGTGCCCGTATCGAAAGTAATATCCCAAATTTTTTCGGCTAATTCTACCTTAGAAATTACCCTGCCTTGGTGACGAATGAAATATTCCAAAAGTAAAAATTCTTTGGCAGTGAGTGAAATTTCTTTGTCTGCCCGCACCACCGTTTTTGTATCTAAATCCATTTCCAAGTCGGCAATTTTCAACAAATTGGTGTGGGTGATGCTCCCCATTCGCCGAGTCAAAGCTCGCACTCTTGCCATCAATTCTTTGAATTCAAATGGTTTGCCTAAGTAATCATCGGCTCCTGCATCCAAACCCGTAATTTTATCATCGGTTGTTCCCAAAGCGGTCAGCAAAAGTATAGGAGTATCAATTCCTTCTTGTCTCAATTTTTTGCACAACTCCAAGCCATTCAGCATCGGAAGAATAATATCGGAAATAATCAGAACGTAGTCGTGACGAGTGGCTAATTGAAAACCCATCGAACCGTCGTAGGCAATATCAACTTCCCACTGTTGTTCCTCTAACCCTTGTTTAATGAGTTGGAGGGTTTTTACTTCGTCTTCAATTACTAAGATTTTCATCCGCTTATTTTTGAGATTATATTAA
>JBBAKZ010000228.1:0-5447 GCA_040403275.1 Arcicella sp.
GTCCGTATAATTCTTTTTCGGGAATTCCTGTTTCTAATAAATCGCTCAAAATTAGTACTTTACGATTGCGTTGTTTTTGTTGGGTTAAGAAGTTTAGCGCTATCGTAAGCCCTGCTAAATCATTGTTATCGGTATCGTCAATGAGATAATTATTTCGAATTCCTTGTTTCAATTCTAAGCGCATTGACACGGGACGAAGAATCTGCAAACGGGCTTGAATTTCAACGGCTTTGTATTCCAAAAACCAGAGCGTGACGATGCAATGAATCGCATTTTCGATGGAAGCATCATCGGTAAAAGGGACATCAAAAGTTTCGGTTTGCTTGGGGAAATTTAGGGTTACTTTAGTGTTTTGATATTCGGTTTGCCAATCTGCTTGGATGTTCGTACTACGGGATTTTTTCCCGTGATTGGGCACTGGAAAAAATCCCGTGGTACTTAAATTATTAGCCATTCTCGACCAATTAATTGCCTCACAATCAGGATTCTGCTGCACAAATTCTTTCTGAATTATCTCATCAATTTCCACATAATCAGCACAATAAATTAGTTGTTTTGTTTGCTGAAATAATAATAATTTCTCTCTAATTTTCTGTAAATTATTTTCAAAAAATTCATTGTGAGCATTGCCAATATTGGTAAATATTCCGATTTGAGGTTGAACAACTTTCTGTAAATTTGCCATTTCGTCAGGGCGAGAAATACCGACTTCAAAAATGCCCAAATTATGCGTTTCGTTCATTTGCCAAACCGATAAAGGCACGCCGATTTGAGAATTGTAGGATTTAGGACTTTTCACAATTTTAAAACGATTGCTCAATAATTGCGAAAGCCATTCCTTCACCACCGTTTTTCCGTTGCTGCCCGTGATGGCAATTATGGGAAAATTATATTGTTCACGATGTCGTTTTGCCACCTCTTGCATCGCTAAAATACTATCTTCAACTTGCCAGATTTTTGCTTCTTTCATCCGACCCAATTCACGTAAAAGGGTAGGGGTAAGGGCGTTAAGTTCGATGACAAATTCTCGAATTCCTTTGCGATAAAGGTCGTCTAAAAATTGGTGTCCATCGTGGTGTAAGCCCTTGATAGCAAAGAAGATGGAGCGTTGAGGTGAGGACAACTGACGGCTATCATTCAGTAGATATTGGGCGTTGGTTTGTATGGGGAGGTTTTGGAAATTCACGGGAAATTATTGGTGATTGAGTGATTTGTGATACAGTAATTTTACGCTGTAAATATTCATAATTTAAAACTCACAAATCACAATTTTTAATTATCTGGATAAAAAATACTGCTTGAATTCGGCTAATTCTTGCAATTCTACTTCAATATATTTAGCAAATAATTTCTCGCCAACTTGGCTTTTAAGGGCTGAAATACCAACATCAATCAGGCGTAGTCCTTGTTGTGTCAAAAAAATGTTATCGTAACGTTCTCCCGATAGATTTGAAGGGCGTTTTAAATCCCGATGAACAAATCCTTGATGATGTAATTCGTTTAATTCATCTTCAAAAACTTCAATTATCAACTTCCTTTTTTCTATTTCAAAACTCCTAAAATCTAAAGGATACAGTCGTTCCATTACTAACATTTCCCAAGATTTTTTTTCGTCAAAATCTATTTTGATAAACTTGACAACCAATGAATTAATCATATTGGCAACTTTCATTTTCTCTGCCTCTGAACCAATATCAGAACGAGTATCTCCTTCGTAGATTTTGGCGACTTCTGAATCTGAAAGGGCAATGACAATGTTGTTTGCTCCGTAAGAAAGTTTATGAATGTATTTGTCCATGCTGATTAATTTTTCCAAAGATAATTGTTTTGAGTTTAGTAATTATACAATCACAGAGTTAGAAATATAGCATTCTTTACCGAATAAGAAATCAGCAAATTGGAAGAAATGAATTATTTGGAAGAAATGAATTATGAGAGCTATGACTTTACTAAATTATGATGAAACTTTTATAAAAAAAAACAGCCTCACTCAAAGCGAGGCTGTCCCTTTTTCTTAAATTTTATTAACTTCTACATCAAAGCTGCAACCCCAGGCAATACTTTTCCTTCCATATATTCCAACAAAGCACCTCCGCCCGTTGACACATACGATACACGGTCGCCGTAGCCCGCATTGTTCACCGCAGCGGCAGAATCTCCACCACCGATTAATGAGAATGCACCGTTTTCTTCGGTTGCTGTAACCACCGCATCCGCAATGGCGTTTGTTCCGTTGGCAAAGTTAGGAAATTCAAAAACGCCCATTGGACCATTCCAAAGCACCGTTTTTGAAGATTCGATAACCGTTTTGAATAATTTTACTGATTCTGGACCAATGTCCAATCCTTCCCAACCATCCGGAATTTCGCCAGTGGCCACTACTTGACGATTCGCATCATTCGAGAATTTATCAGCGCATAAATTATCAACGGGCATATAGATTTTAACCCCTTTTTCTACTGCTTTTTTCAAAATTTCTTTCGCTAATTCCACCTTATCAGGTTCACAAATTGACTTACCAATTTTACCACCCTCTGCCAACGTGAAAGTATAAGTCATCCCACCACCGATGATTAGATTATCCACTTTATCCAATAATTTTTCAATCAATAAAATCTTATCCGAAACCTTTGAACCACCCATAATAGCGGTAAAAGGTCGTTCAGCGTGTTCCAATACTTTTTGCGCATTTTCAATTTCAGCTTGCATCACAAAACCTGAAACTCGGTCTTTGAAGAACTGTCCAATAACCGCAGTAGACGCATGCGCTCTGTGAGCCGTTCCGAAGGCATCATTTACCCAAACATCGCCCAATTTTGATAATTTTTCCGCAAATGCCAGGTCTCCTTTTTCTTCTTCTTTATAAAAACGAAGATTTTCTAACAATAAAATTTCGCCCGCTTGCAAAGCCGCCGCTTGTTCGATGGCCGATTGACCGATGCAATCATCCGCAAATTTTACCGTGCGACCAAACACGACTGCAAGTGGATTGACAAGGTGTTTTAACGAATATTTATCCGTCGGTCCATCTTTCGGACGACCCAAATGTGACATCAAAATTACCGAACCACCATCGTTCAATATTTTATTAATGGTCGGAATTGTCGCTTTGATACGAGTGTCGTCGGTTATTTCGAAACGTTCGTTCAAAGGAACATTAAAATCTACACGAACTAAGGCACGTTTGCCAGCGAAATTGTAAGAATTGACAGTTTGCATTTTCAGTTTTCAGTTAATAGTTATCAGTTATCAGTTAAAAGTTCGAATAGCCCAAAAACGGTTGAAAGAATTAGTTTCGTCTGTCATTATTGCTTGCTGTTTACTGATAACTGTTTACTAATAAAAAATATACATTTTTGATAAGAATTCACGAAATAAGTCAATAAAATGAGTGTTTTTCCTTAATTTATCCATGAATAAGACAATTTTTTATTTGTATGTTAATAATTACCGCTGCCACCTCCACCACTTGTGTCTCCTCCACCAAAACGGAAAGTATCGCCCTGTTGTGGGATTTTAGCTTGAATAATTTGCGACATCAACACGGCTTCCAAATTAAAACCTGCAAATTCATCATCGGGTTGGAAGGTGAAACCCATTTTTTCTGTTTTGAAGTAATGAATCAACCCACCTGCTAGGGTTATTAATAGAATTCCGCCTAAGGTCAAGGCAATTTCTGCGGGAAGAATTGCAAAATAAAAACGGTAAGTAAAAATGGAGAATCCAATCGTAAATAATCCTAAAATCAGAATCAAACGGTCACGGTAACGAATTCCAAAGAAGATATAACCAATCGGAATGATGATGGTGAAAAAATAAAATATCGGTGGAAAAGCCAATGAGGAGGATATTGGCTGATCAAAATTATTGATTAGCACATTTCCTTCTCTGACAATTAGATAATTTCCGCCCAAATAAAAGGTAAGCAATGACAAAGTTTTGAGTATCGCCAAACAGGTTTCGTAGTATAAATAATCCTTACGAATGGAGAGCCTTTTTACAATAAAATAGATTCCGGCCGAAACAAACATAACAATGAAAGGCAAAATTTTTTTACCCCAAAAAGAGTCTAGAGCAATCGTTACAAAAATGCCCAAGACTAGGAAATAAGTCAGCGTACACACCACTGACTCAGCGTAACGAATAGTTGTGGCCACAAAAATCGGAAGAAATAATATCAAAAAAAGCCAAGTAGGAGGAGTTTTTTTCTCGAAAAGAAAATAAATAGTCGTGCAAAAGGCACCTAAAGTCATATAAATCAGCGCATTATCAACGCCTGAACGATGCAGCAGACGACTTTTAATGAGGTTTTCTAGGATGAATAAGAAAATGCCACCAATGATTAAACTCTGAATAGCGGCGGCGACATTTAGATTATTTTCATAAATTCCAACGAAAACAATCGAGATGATTGTAACGGAAAAAGCAGCCGCCAAAACGGTAAAAATAAACAGCCCAATTTTAAGAAAAACATTGGGGTCATAATAATCGTGAGGATAGTTTTTCTCTATTTCCGAGGATTGTTCTTTAGTCAGAAGGCCTTGTTTAAACCACTTTTGAGCAGTTTTTTGAATAAAGTCATTTTCTGACCAGCGTGGATTGTAGGCTTTCATGGTCGTTTCGCTTTTTGATGTGCATTGTTCGATGGTTGGGGTCTAACGATTTCAAGTTTTCTGAACATCGAAAAACTAATTTGACTGAGTAGTATTGGTATGGGCAAAAACTTCACTTGCCTGTTCTCCGAAAATCGAAAAACTAACATCAAACATCTAATTACACCCTTTTATAAATTCCTTTCTCCACCAATTTATATCGTCTTTCTAGTGCCGGAATTCGTTTGAATAATTTTGGAGCCAGATTTACTTTATCGATAATAATTTCGGGCGCATCCTTTTCAAAATTTCTAAGAATACGAATGACATTATCATAATTTTCAAGGTTTTGTAATTCGTATTTGGCTAAATTCCAGTTCAAATAGGGCGTTGCAGCGTAGTTATTTTTGTATTCCTCCATGCCATCTCCCAATACTAACACTCGCTTATTTTTTATTCTTCCGTCTTGACTTTTACTTAATTTCAAGTTTTTCAATTGCACAAATCCTTCCGAACCTGTCGCATAAACGGCTTGATAATGGATTAATAAAATAGCGCCAAAAACGCCTAAAAATATTATTTCCGCCAGCCATTTTTTCTTGATAGTATTGAAGAAATTTATCGTAAAAAAAGCTAAAGCGGGCACAAAAATAATGAATTGCATGGGCGCTAAAAATGGCATTAATCCGATAGAAAGTATACCAGCGATAGCCCAAAGCATCATTACTTGCTGACAACGAACTTGAAAATTATTGAATCCAAACGTACTTACTAATCGTAAAAAACCTAAAATTCCGAGCGCAAAGGGAATTAGCAAAGTGACAAACAATGATTTAAAATCGTTGAGATTGTACT
>JBBAKZ010000229.1:0-5390 GCA_040403275.1 Arcicella sp.
AAAACAGATTCTTTTGGCAACATCCAAGCAAGCAGAACAAGAATTGATTAGTTAAAGCGTAATATTGACTGCGGAAAGGTCGGCTAAACTAAAACTAAATAATAGATAAAAGAACGAACCATGGTAGAAGAAGAAAAAAAATCACTGAATTTCCTTGAACAAATTGTAGAAGAAGATTTAGCAGCTGGAAAAAATAACGGACGAATTCTTACTCGTTTTCCACCGGAACCCAACGGTTATTTACACATTGGACACGCAAAATCTATCTGTTTAAATTTCGGTTTGGCAGCAAAATATGGTGGAGAAACCAACCTCCGTTTTGACGATACCAATCCTGAAAAAGAAGAAACTGAATACGTGGACTCCATTAAAGCCGATGTAAAATGGTTGGGCTTTCATTGGACAAATGACCAAGAATTATACGCCTCCGATTATTTTGAAAAACTCTATCAATTTGCAGTAGAACTTATCAAAAAGAATTTGGCCTACGTCGACGACCAGCCCGCTGAGTTGATTGCGGCTCAAAAAGGAAATCCAAATTTACCGGGTGATGATAGTCCATTTCGCTACCGTCCAATTGCTGAGAATCTTGATTTGTTTACTCGTATGCGGGCGGGGGAATTTGAGGATGGAGCGAAAGTTTTGAGAGCAAAAATCGACATGGCTCACCCAAATATGCACATGAGAGACCCGCTCATGTATCGTATCAGACACGTCGAACATCACCGCACGGGAAATGCTTGGTGTATTTATCCGATGTATGATTTTGCCCACGGACAGTCGGATTCGGTTGAGCAGATTACGCATTCAATCTGTACTTTGGAGTTTGATGTGCATCGTCCTTTGTACGATTGGTTTATCGAAAAATTAGACATTTTCCCTTCTCAACAATACGAATTTGCCCGTTTGAACCTAACGCATACCGTGATGAGTAAGCGTAAATTACTCCAATTGGTACAAGAAGGCATCGTTTCGAGTTGGGATGACCCTCGAATGCCGACTATCTCAGGTTTACGTCGTCGTGGATTTACCCCCGCATCGGTTCGTAATTTTTGCGAAAAAATTGGGGTTGGCAAAAGAGATAATTTGATTGACGTAGGCGTATTGGATTTTTGTGTTAGAGAAGATTTGAATAAATCCGCTGCTCGTGTAATGGCCGTGCTTGACCCTTTAAAAGTGGTCATTACCAATTATCCAAAGGAGCAAACGGAAGAATTATCCATCGAAAATAATCCAGAAGATACTGAATCTGGCCACCGTATTGTGCCTTTTAGTCATGAAATTTATATCGAAAGAGATGATTTTATGGAAGAACCCATGAAGAAATTTTTCCGTCTTGGGCCTGGTTTAATGGTGCGCTTAAAAGGAGCTTACATCATCAAATGCGATGATTTTGTGAAAGATGAATTTGGCAATATTACAGAATTACATTGTAGTTATTTTCCAGAAAGTCGTTCGGGTTCTGATACTTCGGGAATAAACGTAAAAGGCGTAATTCATTGGGTTTCAGCACCTCACGCTATTACTGCCGAGGTTCGTTTATACGATAGATTATTAATTTTGGAAGATGCTTCGCAGGTAGGAGATGATTTCAAGAAATTTATTAATCCAGATTCGTTGACAATTTTACCGCACGTTTATCTTGAACCAAGTTTGAAAGAGGCTAAAATCGGAACGAATTATCAGTTTATGCGAAAAGGTTATTTTTGTTTAGATACGGATTCAACACCCGAACATTTAGTATTTAATCGCACCGTTGGTTTGAAGGATAGTTTCAAGAAATGAGTGATTAGAGAATAGATTACGGATGATAGGGAATAAAAAATGCCCAAATTTAAAGATTTGGGCATTTTAACGAACATCGAACATCAAAAAACGAGCATCGAACTACTTAATAATTCGCTTGATAGTCAATCGTAAATACAATCATTGAAAGATTATCTTTACTTACTTTCACCGGAAAAATATTCCCCTCCGCATCAAACTGATTGGCGTACAGTCCTTTTTCGCCTTCTTTCACAAAAAGTGAATATTTACCTTCGGGCAATTCTACACAAAATTTCCCATACGAATCAGATTTTACAGATTTTACCAAACCCGTTACAATGGCTTTATAAAATCCATTTTGCAAGGTTGCTTGTTGCGTATTCGTAAGTTCATAGACAAAAAGCTCTCGCTGAACGGCTTTTGGCTTTGGCACTATACGGTCAGGAGAAGGCATTAAATTACCTGATTTCCAGACGATTGACCCACAAATTCCTTGATTTGGCGTTTCAAGTGCTGTATAACCTCTACAACCACTTGTTTCATAATTTTTAGTTTTTTTATGTTCCTTCTTTTTCTGTGTTTGAGAGAAAGAAAGGCTTGATAATAAGCTGATTAGGTAAAAAATTAGTACGAGTTTTTTCATGTTTTTGAAGAATTTTGTTTCATAAATTCCATAAAATCTCCTACCATTAGGATATATTCATTTATATCTTCCTCCGTAAAATCTCCATGCCATTCATAATCCGCAATCTGGCGTTCTTTGAATAATTTAGCTAAATATTGATCGTACTTCTTGGGAATTAATTCCGTAGCAATAAACATTTCTGAAAACTTACTTTGCACTCCTGAATGAGTCTTTGTAAAAATATCTTTGCTTAAAAATAAACCACGAACAATCCAAAAGTAAGCATAATAGCAATGATTGACAGCTCCTTTGTGTAGTCCGTGAGATTTCAAGGTTCGGGCGGCTTGTAAACTATCCTCCGCTTGACAAAAATATATGGTTAAGTCCTCATTCATAGGTAATTATCCCTTCTTTTTTGATAAACCTAAATAATGCTTTATTAGATGTTTGGAAGTTATTTTTTGAAACAACGTAAGATGAAATTGGAATAAAGTTGTGTTTTAATGATAAGTCGAAAAGTTGATTGTTAGTATCTGCTATTTCTTTGGTAATAGATACGTTTTCATCATTCAGTAATACCAAAAAATCTATATCAGATTCTTCATGAAAATCATTTCTGGCATAAGAACCATACAAGATTATTTTTGCCAGTCGAGTTGAATAGTGTTCAACCATCAATTGGTTAAAATCATTAATTAAAGCATTTTTGTTAATCATGACTTTATGATTCTTTTAATTTCTCTTAAACAACGAATCTACAAATTCTTTCTTGTTAAAAACCTGCAAATCTTCAATCTTTTCCCCAACGCCAATGTATTTTACGGGAATTTTCAATTGGTCAGAAATGCCAATAACAACGCCCCCCTTCGCCGTTCCGTCTAGTTTTGTAATGGCAAGCGCCGTAATTTCAGTCGTTTTCGTAAATTCTTGGGCTTGGATAAACGCATTTTGACCGGTTGAACCATCCAATACTAAAAGTACCTCGTGGGGTGCATCTGGCAAGAATTTTTGCATGACCCGCTTGATTTTTGAAAGTTCATTCATCAAGTTGACTTTGTTGTGCAAGCGCCCTGCGGTGTCGATGATTACCACATCGGCGTTTTGTTCAACGGCTTGTTTTACCGCATCAAAAGCCACCGCAGCCGGGTCTGTGTTCATTCCGTGGTCGATTACGGTAATGCCTACCCGTTGACCCCAAAGCTTTAATTGGTCAACGGCAGCGGCTCTAAAAGTATCGCCCGCACCCAAAATTACTTTATTGCCTGCTTTATGAAATTGGGAAGCCAATTTACCAATAGTGGTAGTTTTACCCACGCCATTCACGCCAACAACCATAATAACGTAAGGTTTAACATCGGGAATTTTAAACGCATTTTCAATATCGTTTGATTTATTTTGGGCTAATAATTCAGCAATTTCCTCTCTCAAAATATTATCTAACTCGCTGGTATTAACGAATTTATCTCGTGCTACTCGCTCTTCAATTCTTTTAATAATTTTGAGGGTGGTATCAACACCCACATCAGAAGTAATGAGAATTTCTTCCAATTCATCCAACACCTCCTCATCAACTTTCGATTTACCAACTACGGCACGACTCAGTTTCGAGAAAATTCCTTCTTTCGTTTTTTCTAATCCTTTATCGAGGGTTTCTTTTTCCTCGATATTTAAAACTTCTTTTTTCTTAAAAAAATCAAATAAACCCATTGTTGGTTATTAGTTATGAGCAAACTTTAAAAATCTGCCAGTTATATTATCTCAATTGTGAATGAGTCATTTTCAATAAACTTAAATCAACTCCTTTTAATAGTCTTTCTGTTTCATCTAATTTCTTTTCGATGATTTCATCAAGTGATTGATATGTTGTTACACTTGATTTTTCTTTGGTTTTTGTTGATATGCTTTTCATCGCTTTTTGATTATAAAAAGTTCATACTTTACATTTTGTTCAAATTCTTCAATATTCCGATTAATTAAACCAAAAATATTGAAACTTTTATTGATAGAAGTCAATTCTCATGCAATAATAATTCTACATAATCTTTGTCTTCTCTCATCACTTCCTTTAAAAGTAACAATTTTATCAGGAAATTCATGTAGAAAATCTTTTAGAATATCAATTACGGTAGCCATTACCAGTTGAAAATCAATATTATTAGTTTCAGATAAATCGCTATAATGACCACCTTCCAAGACATCTAAAAGGGCTAAATTATACATTCCGCCGTTACCTCTTTCCGAGAAAATTACTAATTTCTTAACTTCTTTTTCATCACTTTTACTATAAAATCCTTATCGTTTATCATTTCTTTTTTGAAAAATATACGGTTTTTCTTCCATTGGTGAATTTATTCAGTGGTTAAAATAAAATCAATACTTACAAATTTACACTTACAAATCTTATACCGATACCCAAAATCTAAAATACTTTTTATTTTAAACTACAAAAGCCTTCACACGAGGCAAAGGCTTTTGAAAATCTATTATTTTATCAGAAAACTAAACCATCTCTATTTTGTTTCCCATACGTTTACGTTCTCCTGCTTCCAAGAAAATTTTACGGATACGGATAGATTTTGGCGTAATTTCTAAATATTCATCCTTTTGGATATATTCCATTGATTCTTCCAAAGAGAAGTTCAATTTTGGCGCAATTTTCACGTTGTTATCCGTACCAGAAGCACGCATATTCGTTAATTGTTTCGCCGTTTGAACGTTTACTTCGATATCATTCTGACGATTGTGTTCTCCAATTACCATTCCAGTGTAAACTTCCTCCGTTGGATCGATAAAGAAGACACCACGGTCTTACAATTTATCAATTGAGTAAGGCGTTGCAGCACCCGAATTCATTGAGATTAATGAACCGTTAATACGTCCAGGAATTACCCCTTTATAAGGTTCATAAGCCTTGAAACGGTGAGCCATGATTGCTTCTCCGAAAGTAGCAGTCAATACTCTTGAACGCATACCAATCAAACCACGAGAAGGAATGTTG
>JBBAKZ010000230.1:0-5385 GCA_040403275.1 Arcicella sp.
ATCAATCAGATTGTATTTTATTTGCATATGACCCGCCGCATATTCGGTCATTCCTTCGTACATCCAGAGGTGTTTTGACATTTTTGGATTGTTAAAATCAAAATCCCCAATTTCAACCGAATGGATACTTAAAGGCGTTACAATATGGAAAAATTCGTGCGAACAAACGTCTTTAATCGTCTGTGAAAGTTCTTCCGAAGATGATTCTGGCAAATAATAAAACGAAGAATAAGAATGTTCTAAAGCACCGTAACTGCCATTTTTCAAATTATCCGAAAGTACAATCACAAAAGCGTATTTTTTAATTGGTAATATTCCACCCAAATATTCTTTTTGCGCTTCCAAAAGGGTTTTGACATTCTCCGCAATTTCTGCTGACGTGGCTTTTTTATTGGGCGAAAACACCGAAATCAGAATATCCGCTCCCCCTACTTTCAAAGTCGTTGTATCGGGCATTGAATACATGATTGGGGCATCCACTAAATCGTTATAATTTGGCACCACAAACGTATCATTTTTTGCATCCGATTTTGCTGCCGTCAATGAACTTGCTCCAAAGAAACCCGTTGGCTTTGTGAAAGTCACTTCGTAAGTTTGACGTTTCAAGTCGGTGAAATACCCAAAAAAGCCGTGTGAATTAATGGCGAATAATTTATTTTCTTCAATATCCGTTCCTGCCGGTTCAAACACGTAATCTCCCGCAATTTCGGGCGAATCCCAAGTATCATCCACTAAATAGGTAATTTTATTGAGTGCCTTTGCTCCTTTTATTTTGTAACTATTCTTGTCTAATTTATCGAATGAAAGTGCTTTCCCATTCGCATCAAAAGCCTTAAAATCAGACACATAACGTCCAAAATCATAATTGGCGTACGTGCCTGGCACAATCTTAGGCATATTATAAACCACTTCGTCTTTCGAGATTTTAGGCGTAATTAAAGAAACCTCCAATTTATCATTCTGCACCTTGGTTAAATCCACGAAAAATTGATAATTGGCATTTTGTGACACCTTCTGAGCGAAAGTATTTAGGCATAAAAAGAGTGCCGAAAGGGTTAAGAATCTGAATTTCATTCGTTTAATAAAAAGTTGAATTAAAATAATTTTGTAAGATAATAATCTTTGGTGGGATATTAACGAAGAGGGGATTAAGAAAGTGTTTGAGGCAACAAAAAAGCCCGATTTTAAGGTCGGGCTTTGAAATCTATTCCCACTCAATCGTAGCGGGTGGTTTTGAAGAAATATCATACACAACCCTATTTACGCCTCTCACTTTATTAATAATTTCGTTGGAAATATCCGCCAAAAAATCGTAGGGTAAATGACACCAATCGGCTGTCATTCCGTCCACGGATGAAACTGCACGCAAGGCAACTACACGCTCGTAAGTACGTTCATCGCCCATTACACCTACAGATTGAATTGGCAAAAGCATCGCTCCTGCTTGCCAAACTTGGTCGTATAATCCGCTGGTTTTTAAGCCATTAATAAATATATGGTCAACTTCTTGGAGTATTTGGACCTTTTGAGCGGTAATATCGCCTAAAATTCTAATGCCCAAACCTGGTCCTGGAAAAGGATGGCGACCCAAGATAAATTGCGGAATTTCAAGCGTTTTACCCACCAAACGAACCTCATCTTTAAACAAAGTTTTCAAAGGTTCAACCACTTGCAATTTCATATAATCGGGCAATCCACCTACGTTATGATGCGATTTAATGGTCTGCGAAGGACCTCCACTCACCGAAACCGATTCAATTATATCGGGATAAATGGTGCCTTGTCCCAACCATTTTACGTCCTCAATTAAATGAGACTCATGGTCAAAAACATCAATGAAAGATTTCCCAATGGCTTTTCGCTTCGCTTCGGGGTCGGTTAAGCCTTCCAAAGCTTTGTAAAATATATCCTTTGAATTTACGCCTTTTACGTTTAATCCTAAGTCTTTGTAAGATGCTAAAACGTCCTCAAATTCGTTCTTTCTCAACAAACCATTATCCACAAAAATGCAATAAAGATTCTTGCCAATGGCTTTGTGAATCAACATGGCTGCTACAGAACTATCAACGCCTCCCGAAAGTCCAAGAACGACTTTATCATCGCCTAATTGTGCCTTCAATGCGGCCACGGTTGAATCCACAAAAGAATCGGCCGTCCAATCCTGTGAGCATTTACAAATATCAATGACGAAGTTTTTCAACATTGTTTTACCTTCCAAGGAGTGCGTGACTTCAGGATGAAACTGGATTCCGTAGGTTTGTTCGCCTTGAATATGGAAAGCGGCATATCTTACATCATCGGTTGAACCAATTACTTCAAAATTATCAGGCAAAGACATAATCGTGTCTCCGTGCGACATCCAAACTTGCGTTCCTTCTGAAACTCCCTCAAAAATTGCCGATTGATGATGGCTAATTGCCAATTTTGCTCTTCCATACTCACGGTGGCCAGCATTGTACACTTCGCCTCCACCCAAAAATGCCATCAATTGCGCTCCGTAACAAATGCCTAAAACAGGTAATTTTCCTCTGAAAAGACTTAAATCAATGCGAGGAGAATCTTCATCACGCACCGAACACGGACTTCCGGAAAGGATAATTCCTTTTACGGATTCGTCAATCACCGGAATTTTATTGAAAGGATGGATTTCGCAGTAAATATTGAGTTCACGCACACGACGGGCGATTAACTGGGTAACCTGTGAGCCAAAATCAAGAATAATTATTTTTTCGGACATTTTTTGGAGTGAATACGGCGGTAGTCTATGGGACATAAACAACAGCGAAAAAAATTAAAAAGCAAATTTCGGGAAAATTTATGGTTTTTGAATAGATGTTTGAGCGTATTCTTGAAATTAAATCAATATTTGTTGTTTAACTAAGCGAGAACGCCCAAAATGGTTTAAACTTCAACCCTTCATTCATATAAATACCACCGAAATTCTCAAAATTGCATTTTTCCAAGTTATCATTCCCGCTCTGTATGTTCACTCGAAATAGCATTTTGATTTTTCAAAGAATGTGCTGTTAACATTTGGTTAATACAAAATTAATAAGTAAGTTTAATTAAGAAAACGCCCAAAACATAGAAAATTCTGTTCCGATCAAACAGGGTTTTTCGATAAAATCGGAGAGTTCTTTGACATTCATTTAATATTCCTTGTTTTGTGTTTCCTATTTAGCGGCATTTGAAATTTTTATATTTTAAAGAATGAATGGCCTTAAATATTCAAGCAAGAAATAAGAAATCGTAGGTGAAACAAAGAACTGCTCCAATGGGCAAATGTCTGTTATTTATCTATCAACTTTTAAACAAAGAGTGCGTATGAAATTACAAGTGCATTCAATACACTTTGACACTGACGTGAAGCTGTTAGAGTTTATCCAATCGAAATTAAATAAATTGGATATGTTTTATGACCGAATTACTGGTGGAGAGGTTTTTCTGAGGTTAGACAAAGGAGATACCAAGCGGGTCAAAAGCAAAATGTTAGAAGTAAAAATCAGTTTACCAGGAGCTACCTTGTTTGTAAAGGAACAAGCCTCCTCTTTTGAAGAAGCCATGGATATAGCCATTGAAGCTTTGAAAGTTCAACTCAAAAAATTTAAAGATAAAATTCAGGAGAAACTAAATCCTACCCGTGCTGTTTTAATGACCATGGCGATGGAAAGTTAATGAAGAGAAGTCCTTTTCTCTAACATACCTAAAAAGGGTTGCTTTTGTGAGAAAGCAACCCTTTTTTATGTTTTAGGGGTTAGGATTTGGGGGTTAGGCAGTAAATCCCGTACCACAAGTCCTAAGCCCCAATATTACAACGAAAACTTAGCCTTCACTGCATCCACGAAATCTAATTTTTCCCAAGTAAAAAGTTCTACTTCTACTTCCTTCACTTTTCCGTCTGGACCCTTGAAAGATTTTGTTACTACTTCATTTTTACGTCCCATGTGTCCATAAGCCGCTGTTTCTGAGTATATTGGGTTACGTAATTTCAAACGTTGTTCAATGGCATAAGGACGCATATCGAAAACTTCCTCTAATTTACGAGCAATCTCTCCGTCAGTCATATCCACCTTAGCCGTTCCGTACGTATTTACGAACAAACCACATGGTTTTGCTACGCCTATGGCATAAGAAACTTGCACTAAAAGCTCATCGCAAAGACCAGCCGCTACGGCATTTTTCGCTACGTGACGAGTAGCATAAGCCGCCGAACGGTCAACTTTTGAAGGGTCTTTTCCAGAGAATGCACCACCCCCGTGAGCGCCTTTTCCACCGTAAGTATCCACGATAATTTTACGACCCGTCAAACCTGTATCTCCGTGAGGACCACCAATAACAAATTTTCCAGTTGGATTAATATGGTAAGTAATTGCATCCGTGAAAAGTGGTTGCAATTCAGGCTTCAATTTCGCTTTTACTCTTGGAATCACGATATTGATAATGTCAGCTTTGATTTTCGCTAACATTGCCTCATCTGCATCAAAATCATCGTGTTGCGTTGAAACAACGATGGTATCAATGCGTTGAGGAACGTTGTCGTCAGAATATTCAATGGTTACTTGTGATTTTGCATCGGGGCGAAGGTATCCGATTAATTCAGGTTCGTTGTTACGAATTTCTGACATTTCTTTCAAAATCGCATGCGCTAAATCCAAAGCCAAAGGCATATAATTATCGGTTTCACGAGTTGCGTACCCAAACATCATTCCTTGGTCACCCGCTCCTTGTGCATTTGCTTTTGATTCAAAATCATCGGCAGTTACTCTATCAACGCCTTGATTAATATCATCCGATTGGTCGTGAATAGCCGAGATAATACCGCATGAATTAGCTTCAAACATATATTCAGCCTTTGTATAACCGATTTTACGGATTACTTCACGGGCAATTGCCTGTACATCAAGGTAAGTTTGTGTTTTTACTTCTCCTGCCAAAACTACTAAACCCGTAGTTACAAGCGTTTCGCAAGCTACTTTTGAAGAGGGGTCAAACGCCATGAAATTATCAATCAATGCGTCTGAAATTTGGTCTGCTACTTTGTCTGGGTGTCCTTCCGAAACTGACTCAGAGGTGAAAAGATATGCCATTATATTTAATTTATGAAATATGAAAAATCTAATAATTCACAAATTTAAAAGGAATATTTTGATTTGACAATTTGACTTGTTAAATGGCAATTTAATAGACAATTTATCTATATTTCAGAAATATTCAGATAATATTTTTATTAAATTGCGTATTATTTCATAATTCCTCTATCTGTTTTCTACATACGTATCGTTGCTATTCCAAGTAAATTCAGGCTTAAATAAATTCCTTAACCCATTTTTTTAAGAATTACATCCCAAGCCGCTTTAATAAATGGTGGTTTCGGTACGGTATTAA
>JBBAKZ010000231.1:0-3484 GCA_040403275.1 Arcicella sp.
ATCGCTACGGTATCTTTTCGGTTTTCCAAAATACCATCCATGCGTTGCAGAATTAAATAAAATTGAAACAAATATTCCGTTTCAATCGCATCCTGATTTTCTTTATAAACGTCTCTTAATAAGTCAATTAACTCATAAAAACACTTGATGGCATTTTGAGGCTTATTGTTCCAATGTTTGAAAAGAACGGAAAATATCGGGTCATTTTCCGAAATTTCTGCGAGTTCTTTTGAACTTAGAAAGACCCGATTGCGGTCGGTGATTTCTTGAAGTGTTTTACGAATTGGATTAAAAACTTCCGCATCCACTGTTGCCTGATATTTCATCAATTCCCACCGCCGCAAAAATGGATGATTTAACACTTTTACCACTTGGCGATGAGAGAATTTTGGTATTTTAACCGTGCCACCTTCTTCGGTTTTAAATTCTACTAAATTTCTTTGCAATTCGAAAAGGGAGTCAATCAAGGTAAATAGCATCGAATTTCTCAACGAAAGTCCCATCGTAATGTTAAAATCCTTGACCGATTCATCCAAAGAATTCATGACTGGCACGAGTAAATTTTCATCCCCTAACACAATGGCCGTTTGAGATTTTTGATTTTCGTTATTTTCCCGTTCCTCCGTTTCTCCTTTACTATTTTCCCCCGCTAAAGAATTCCAACCCCGATAAATATGCCCAGCCACTTTTGCCTGAATACTTGCGTTGGGCACACCGATGATTTGGATATTTTTTTTACCATTAATCAATTCATCCGATTCCCAATTCCATTCGTCGTTATAAAGCGGCGGAATTCCTTCTAAATCTTTTCCATTTTTATAATATCTCAACCAATCTCCGGCCTTTTGAAAAGTATTTTCCAGAATGTATTTATCGGTATCCCAGATAGTTTCAGCGAAGTTTTTACGTTTCAGCAGCGTTCTAATTATTTTTTCTTCAGCATCACTCAAGGCGTTGAACCCGACAAAATAATATTTCTCATGTTTGTTTTTATTGAGAATATATTTGTCAACATTTTCCGCCAAATCTCGGTATGCCATTCCCCGATATACCAAACCCTTTTCGATTAAACGGCTTCTCAAATTTTGATAAACTATATAAGTATTCTCGAAAAGTTTAAAATAACGGTCGGTTCGGGGAGTTTTTAGGTTATTACCTTTCTGCGATTCTCCCAATTGCATTTGCCAACGTTCTAAGGCTTTTGCCTCGGTGATGTAGCTAAAAAGGGCTTTGGGGTCAACTAAATATTGGTCAATTTTATCGAAATCCGTCAGTAAAGTACTCGCCCAAGTCATAAATTTTTCAAAAACGATGTTCGGGTCAATTTCTTTAAATACATCAAATAATTCAAAAAGCAACGCTACTTGGTCAATCTGACGTAAACCCGTCATTTCCAAGATAAAATCATCCACCGCAAACACATCGGGTGCTAAAAAAGGCACTTTTGAATGTTTGGAAAGCGCTTGTTTGAAGTATAAAACGCCCCGTCGAGAAGGAAGCACAATACATACTTTCGACAATTGCGCATGATTATGTTTTGAATAAATATGTTCAGCCGAACGTTCAAGGAAGGTCTGCATGGGGAGATTGTGCTGGTTATTGATGAATGTTAATAGTGTATTTTACTAAATTTATACGTAAATTTTTACTCCGACAGCGGTTTTCAATTGATTATCAAATGAACCATTATAATTAGTCAAACAATAACCAATGTACGCCAAATTCAAAAGTTCGCCCCATTCCCGCAAAACCCGGTGAAACGTAATATCCACTGGAGAATAAGCCCTGATTTGCGTGAGAAAGTTTTAAAAATAATCTTACCCGATTGATGCGTAAATCCGCAAAAATATCGGCTTTGAGATACCCTTCAACGGCTTGATTATCCAGATGAAATTGTTGAATGGCTGGCATATAGGCATCGGCTGAATAACTTGATTTGTAATGTAGTTCAACGCCCGTTTGAATGTAAAGTTTTTTCTTGTATAACAAATCAAAAGCAAGCCTGGAATTAGCAAAAAATCTAGGAAAACGGATTAAATCTGGCCCCGTTTTTTCGGTATAATAAAATTGATTAGTCGTTGAGAATTTACCTTTTCGATAATCAAACCCAAGTCCAATTTTTAAAATACCAATGGCAGTTCCCTTGTTTTGTCTCACAAAAGCAAGTGTATCGTAATAAATATAATTAGTAATTAGGTTAAAATCTGCACTTGGATGTAACATAAATCCACCCACTTTTACACTTCCATATCCGTAAATATTATTATTTTGTACATTATCATTAACGCCTAAAGACCTTGAATAATTTAAAAAAGACGTATAATTTTCCCATCGAAGACCATTATTAAAATTGGCTTTTTGAATTAACGTAGGCGAAGTGGATTGACTTTTATAGCCCAAATTCAACCATTTTCCCTGATATTCAAATTTGAATTGATAATCATTTCCGATAAAATATTCCGCCTCCGCAAACGCTCTGGTACTATCCTTAAAATATTGATTTAGCCATACGCCCACCATATTTTCCGTTTTTCCGTAAACTTTAGCCGTGTCTGTCGTGTATTTATACACTTGGGTTTCAAAGGGCGAAGTAATGGGAATATCCTTATACTTTAGGACGGGCAAATTTTGGTAACTATTAAAAGGGTTTTGATAGGTGTAAATGCGCTGTCTGATATGCAGACGATAGTTAAAACCCTTATAAAATCCCTTAATACCCGATTTATGTTCAAAAAGTGTGTAACGAGTTTCGCTATAAATTGAATCAGCTTGAGGATTAATATAATAATTGTTAGGGTCAACATTCGTGTTAGTAGAAAGATTATTACCCGTATTGTTGTAAAGCCTATACGCTCTAAAATTCAGGTTTTTATAAGCCTGTGGATAAAACCCATTGGTCAGCCCTGCTGCAAAACTATTATCTTTAAATTGCACCTTACGGCTCTGAAAATCAAATACTTGATAAAATTGAAAAGCTTTATACCCCACATATTCGTGGTAAACATGCAGATTGTAAGATTTATCACGGGTTGAAGCATTCGTAAGTAAAGGGCGATTTCCAGTAAATGATAACATCTCAGCTAAAGTCCTTTGTTTTTGTACTTCAACGCCATTTTCAGTTGAAGTGTAATTTTCTTGGACTACTCCGCCTTGCTCATTTGAATTATGGTCGGACAAGTTAAAATAGGCCAATAATGAATATTTTTTATTAACGGTTTGATAATTAGAATGAATCATAAAATCCCAGTGACTAATGGCTGCATTATCGGCAATAGCGGATTTGTCAATCAGTTGTTTGTCGGCAGAAATTCGTTGAACATTGATCCCGACATTCCAAAGTGAGTCAATATTTCGGCTTAATTCAAACTGTAATAAATCCTGACTATTTCCCCCTGGCACGTAGATAATATTTGAAAAGGGAGATTTAGTATTGAAATATCGCACTTGAGAAGGTTTGAAAGTGTACAAGGAAAAGGCATCGTAG